>JANXCP010000060.1 GCA_025060245.1 Thermoanaerobaculum sp.
GCGGCTCTGCGAACCCAACAGTGAAGGCTGCAAGATAGGGCAACCAATTGTAACGCCAGCGAGTGACCGAAACCATGTGTCTGAAGACAGGATTTTGGCTGCGAGCAATTAGCATCTTTTCAATCGCCGGCAAAACGAAAAACCACATGGGTGTGCGGCGGGCGGGTGTGCGCCGAAAAGGCTAAGTGCAGGCGACCGCTCATGCCCAGGTGGAGCAATAGGGCCCTTGCGGAAGAAAACGAGAAGACCAAATATTTCCCGCGGCGGGTGATCCCCTCCAGGCGCGCCCCGGCAAGGTCAGTCAGCTCCGCCGTGTTCACCGGCCGCCGCAAGTCGCCGCGGAAGACCTGCACCTGCTGCAATTCTCGCCCGCCAAGGTGGGCCAAAAGCCCTCGACGGATGGTCTCCACTTCCGGCAACTCGGGCATAGCTCAACGCCGCAGGCTCGACCTCCGTACTAGGGGGTGAGCCTGCTGCTCCTCCTCCTTTCGCCCGGCGCCCGGAACCTCCGGGCGCCGCGGTTTTTACATGTACAGTCCGCCGGAGACGTTGATCACCTCGCCGGTGATGTAGGAAGCCCCCGGACCGGCCAGGAACACCACCACCGCTGCCACGTCTTCCGGTGTGCCCAAGCGCGGGATGGCCAAGGAGGCCAGGAGCCGTTGCCGTTGCTCCTCGGACAGGGCCTCCGTCATGGCCGTCTGGATGTAGCCAGGGGCCACGGCGTTCACCGTGATGTTCCGCGAGCCCAGTTCGCGCGCCAGCGACTTGGTGAAACCCACCAAACCAGCCTTGGCCGCCGCGTAGTTGGCCTGGCCGGGGTTGCCCATGAGGCCCACCACCGAAGTGATGGTGATGATCCTACCCTCTTTTTGCTTCAGCATGATGCGGGCAGCAGGATGGGTCACGTTGAAGACACCGTCCAAATTGGTCGCCATCACCCGCCGCCAGGATTCAGGTTTCATGCGCAGGAACAGCTGATCGTCGGTGATACCCGCGTTGTTCACCAGGATGTGCAGCCCCCCTAGGGTTTGGGCCACCTCTTCCACCAACGCCGCCGCCTCTTCGTGGTGGGTGACGTCCAAGGTCCGCGCCACCGCCACCCCCCCCGCCTGGCGGATACCCGCTGCCACCTCCTCCACCGCCTCCAGACGGCGTGAGGCACACACCACCTGCGCCCCCGCCTGGGCTAGGGCACGGGCACAGGCGGCGCCAATCCCCTGGCTGGCCCCCGTCACCAGCGCCACCTTCCCGGAAAGCTCACCCATTGGGCCCTCCCCTCTCGCTTGCCCAACGTTCCACCTGCTCCACCGTTCCCACGGCTACGGTCTTGACCCCCGGGGCAATGCGGCGCACCAGACCGCTCAAGACGCTTCCTGGACCAATCTCGTAAAAGGTGTCAAAACCATCGGCCACCATGCGGGAAATCAGTGCCACCCACCGCACCGGCGCGTCCACCTGACGCACCAGACCGTCCCGCACCGCCGAAGCCTGCTGCACCGGCTGGGCGTCCACGTTGTTGTACAGGGGAACTGACAGGTCAGCCAGGGGCAGTGCCTCCAGCGCCGGTCGCAACCCCTCCCGGGCCGGCGCCATCAACGGCGAATGAAACGGCGCCGAGACGGGAAGGCGCACTACCTTGCGCACCCCCTGCTGGGAAAGCCACTCCTCCGCCCTGGCCACCGCCTCCGCGTGCCCGGCCATGACCGTCTGCTCCGGCGCGTTGTAGTTGGCCGGCACCACCACCCACCCGTCCTGCGAGGCGCGGCGGCAGGCCTCCTCCACCAAAGAGGGTTCAGCACCCAGCACCGCGCTCATGGCCCCCTGCCCCACGGGCACCGCCTGCTGCATGAGCTCCCCGCGCAGGCGCACCACCCGGACCAAGTCCGCCAACGCAGCGCCGCCCGCAGCGCCCACCGCTGAGTACTCCCCCAAGGAGTGACCCGCCACCCCGTCAAAGGAAAGCCCAAGGTGGCGCAAAACGGCAAAGACCGCCAAGGACGTGGTCAAGATGGCCGGCTGGGTGTTGCGGGTCAGACGCAACTCCTCTTCAGGTCCGGAAAAACAGAGAGCCGAGAGCTTTTCCCCGAGGGCCTCATCAGCCTGGGCGAACACCTCTCGCGCCTCAGGGAAGCGTTGCGCCACATCGGCACCCATACCGACAAACTGCGAACCCTGACCGGGAAACAAGAGGGCAATCTTTCCCATGCGCACCTCACCAACGCAAAAGGCTTGCCGCCCAGGTAAGACCTCCGCCAAAAGCTGCCATGAGCACCAGGTCGCCTGGCTTGAGCCGGCCTTGGGCGCGGGCATCAGCCAGGGCCAAAGGGATGGAAGCGGCCGAGGTGTTTCCCACCCTGTCCACGTTGACGAACACCTTCTCCGCCGGCACCCCGAGTCGCGATGCCACCGCATCAATGATGCGAATGTTGGCCTGGTGGGGCACCAGCAGGTCAATATCCTCCACTTTCACCCCTGCCCCCGTGAGCACCTCTTCACACACCTCCGCCAGCGACCGCACCGCCACCTTGAAGGTCTCATTCCCCCGCATCTTAATGAAGGGGAGGCGCGCGTCCACGTGCTCCTTGACGTTGGGCGGGAAGCGGCTCCCTCCCCCAGGCATGCAAATGAAATCAGCGAAGGTGCCATCGGTGTGCCAAGCCACCCGTAGGATCCCCTCGCCGGCCGGTGCTGCCTTGAGCACCACTGCCCCCGCACCGTCACCGAAGAGCACGCAGGTGGCCCGATCGGTGTAGTCCACATAGCGGGAAAGGGTTTCGGCGCCGATCACCAGCGCCGTGCTCACCTCACCAGTGGAGAAGAACTGCCGCGCCACCTGGAGCGCGTACACAAATCCCGAACAGGCCGCGGAAAGGTCAAAGCAGACGGCGCGGGTGGCCCCCAGGAGCGGTTGAATGATGGCGGAGGTGGCGGGGATAGGCTGCTCCGGCGTGGCGGTGGCCAAGATCACCAGCTCCACCTCGCGCGGATCCACCCCGGCGTCGGCCAGGGCCTTTTGACCCGCCTCCACGGCCAAAGTGGCCAGGCTCTCGCCCGGGCCGACCACTCGCCGTTCGCGGATCCCCGTGCGGGTCACGATCCACTCGTCGGAGGTCTCCACCATCCGCTCAAAATCGGCGTTGGTGAGCACTCTTGCCGGCAAGGAAGTGCCTAAGCCAACAATCTTTGCGGTGCGGGTGTGATGATCGTGCACGGTCCTCACCCCTCGTTGTTTTCAAGCTCCAGGTGGCTGACCCGCTCCTCAATGGCCCCCACCACCCCGGAACTGGCAAAACGGTGGGCAAAACGTAGGGCATTGCGAATGGCCTTGGGAGAGGAGCGCCCGTGGCCGATGAGCACTGCCCCACGCACACCCAAAAGCGGCGCTCCGCCGTACTCGGCGTAATCCACACGCTTCTTAAATCCCGCAAGGGCTCCCTTGGCTAAGAGG
This sequence comes from Thermoanaerobaculum sp., assembly GCA_025060245.1. Lineage (GTDB taxonomy): Bacteria > Acidobacteriota > Thermoanaerobaculia > Thermoanaerobaculales > Thermoanaerobaculaceae > Thermoanaerobaculum. The sequence goes on from JANXCP010000060.1 coordinate 3,452, forward strand.
AAGCCCAAAGCCGAAACCGGCATGCGCTTGGCCTCCTGGCGCAACAGCTTCACCACCAGCTCGCCAAGTCCTTCCGCGGTCTTTAGCACCACGTTGCCCACAAACCCGTCGCAGGTCACCACGTCCACGGTGCCGGCAAAGATGTCCCTCCCTTCCACGTTTCCCACAAACCCCAGCTTGGCGTCAGCCAGGAGCTGGTAGGCGGCCACCGTGACCCTGTCCCCTTTCCCCTCCTCCTCCCCGTTGGACAAAAGACCCACCCGCGGGGTCTCCACACCAAACACCAGGTGGGAATAAAAGTGCCCCATGATGGCAAACTCAAGGAGGTGTTTGGGCTTGCAGTCCACGTTGGCCCCCGCGTCAATGAGCAGGGTTTGGCCGGAAATGTTGGGCACCGGTGCCGCCAGGGCCGGCCGATCCACCCCGGCGAGGGTGCCCAAGATCAGCTTGGCCGCCACCATGGCCGCACCGGTATTACCCGCGGTGACAAAGGCCCCCGCGAGCCCATCGCGCACCAAACGCAGGGCCACGGCCATGGAGGAGTTCTTCTTCTGGCGCACCGGGGCAATGGGAGGGTCGTCCATGGCCACCGTCTCGGCCGCATCCACCACGTGGACCCCACGTACCCCGCCAAACCGTGCCAGCTCGCGGCGCAGCAGGGCCTCGCGACCCACCAGCAACACCTCCAGGCCATGCTCGCGGGCAGCTTCCACAGCCCCCTGTACCGTGGCTTGCGGGGCGTAATCGCCCCCCATCGCGTCCAAGGCAACGGGAAGTCGCCTCACGAACCAAAAACCTTAAATTTCCTCCACCCGCAGGACCTGCCGACCCTCATACATGCCGCAGTGCGGGCAAACCCGATGGGGCAGTTTGGGCTGGAAGCAGTGAGGACACAGGGATTGGGCCGGTTGTGCCAGGTGATCATGGGCTCGCCTCCGGTCTCGGCGAGCTTTGGAATGACGATGCTTTGGGTTAGGCATGACGAAACCTCCTTGTCAGGTTGCCCCCTAGGATGGGGGGAAAAGGTCTCCCAGTTTGCGCCACCGCTCATCAACCTGGGGTGGGCACGGGCACGCACCCTGGTTCAAATTGCTCCCGCACTGCGGACATAGGCCCCGGCAATCCGCCTGGCAAAGGGGTTTTACTGGCAACGCCAGCTCCACCTGTTCGGCTGCCAAGAGCTCCAGGTCTAGGAAGGGCTCCGCAAAGAAGAGCACATCCAAATCCCTGCGCGTCAGCTGCACCTCCTCCTCGCTGGGTGCCAGGGCCAGGGGTAGGAGGCGCAAGCTAAACTGTTCCTGCACTGAAAAGGGAAAACCCTCCAAACAGCGCACGCACTGCAGCTGCCCCATCACCTGAACCGAACCGGAAACCACGTAACCCTCGCCGCGCCGGGCCAGGCGGCCCGTGAGACGGGCTGGCCCCCAACCCAGGGCATCCTCTCCACCGACCCCTTTAGGGAGCTCCAAATCCTGGCAAAACTCCACCGGCTCAACGTCTGCCCGTTCCAACGCAATGCGCCACACACTCCCCTCCCCGGGGGGCAGCAAGCATAGCAAGGCCCAAGGGCTCCGTCAAACAATTTGGCCAGCAGGGAAAGACTGCCAGCGTAGCCTAGGCGACCTCGCGCAGCACGGCCGGCCCGTGCTTGGCCCGTCCCAGGGCCAGTTGCCGCACGACCCAGCTGAGGGCGCCACCAACCCCCACCACGTTGGCCACCACCCAGAGCGCAGGCCCAAACCAGGGCAACCAGGAAAGAACCACTAAGATCGCCATAGCCAAACCCGTGCGCGGCAACTCGCCGCGCCAGGTCAGCGGCAGGAGGGGACGAAGAACGCACCCGCCACCCCAGGCCACACCCACCAAGCCCACCACCTTGCACAGCAGCACCGGCAGGGCCAGCAAACCCCAAAGGAGCAGCGCCGCTCCCCCTTGGCTCACCAAGCCGGCAAAGATGGCCAAAGCGAGCCAAATAAAAAGCGCCCCTAGACCAGCCAAAAAGGCGTGCTGTGGTGCCCGACCCACCAGCTCCCCCACTTCTCGGGGCCAGCGAGGTACGGAAGCCACCAGGGCGAAGGCCAGCAGCAGCCACAAGCCCAAGCGCACCCACATCCACGGCAGAGGCGCGGCTGCTCCCGCACTTTGGCCCCCCACCACCCAAGAGCGGCCACGGACGCTACCCCGGTTAAGCAGGGAACCCCCCAAGACCACCACGTCCCCACCCACCTGGCCTCCCGGGGCCACCGTCACATCCCCAAAGACCACCACCACGTTGCCCGTCACGCTTCCCGCAACCTGCAGATCCCCCGCCACCACCACCGCCTCCGGCACCCGCCCCTCCACCACCACCGTGCCAGAAGGGGCTACCACATGGATGGCGGCGGTCAAGGCCAAGGGCAGGATCATGGCTGCACCCCACGCGACACCCAGCGCCACAGCAAAAAGCCCAGGCTCAAGAGCGCCCCAGCAGACAGCAGCAACTCGCGGCCCCAGGAAAGGGCCATCACCTGGAATGCTCGCTGCAACACCTCACCCAAGGCCATGCCTGAGCCTTCCCACCAGGCCCTGGCCAAGACATCCAGCTGAGCCCCAGCCGGCACGCCTCCTGCCGCGATCCACCACCCAATCCCCAGGCCCAGGAACAAGAGCCCCGCCGCCAGCGTGGTGTAGGTGGTCGGCTGGCGCCAGATCCACGGCGGGTGGGGCAAACGGGTGGTTCCAGGCCAACGGGTGAGCGGTTTGGGTTCCAGGCGGGCTAACTGCGCCAAAAGGGCGGCATGGGCGGCGCAAGGGGCGCAACTTGCCACATGGGCGGCCACATCCGCGCTTGGCTCGCCCATTTCCAGCCGCTTGCGGATCTCCTGGCACCTCACTCCAGCCCTCCCAGCTGGCCCAGGAACGGGGCCAGTGCTTCCCTTAGTACGCTGTGGGCGCGAAAAAGTTTGTTCTTCACCGTCCCGAGGGGAAGTTTCTTCAGCTCGGCAATTTCCTGGTATTGAAGGCCCACGAAGTGGCGGAGCACCACCAGCTCGCGCAACCCCGCAGGGAGGCGTTCAATTTCCGCCTGCAAGGCTTGCGCCAGCTGTTTGTTGGCGAGCTGTTCCAGAGGGGAGCGAAGGGCATCCCTTATAGGCAGCTCGCGCACCTCCCCTTCCTCATCCACCGCGGTGAGGGGGACATCGATGTGGCGCCGGCGGCGCAAGGTATCCACCGCCAGGTTCCGGGCAATGCGGAAGAGCCAGGTGGAAAAGCGGAAGGTGCGATCGTACCGATGCAGATTAGCCCAAGCCTTGAGCAAGGCTTCCTGGACCAGGTCCCGAGCGGTCTCCTCCTCGCCCACGATATGCCAGACGTACAACCGCAGTTTCCCTTCGTAGCGGGCGGCCAGCTCGCCGAAAGCCTGCTCATCGCCAGCTTGCGCTTGCTCCACCAGCACTGAGTCGTCCACCGGCACGGGTGAAGTGTAAACCCCGGGCGGCTTGTGAAAGCAAGTTGCAAGCTGTTCAAAAAACGCTAGAATGGCTTCGGGGACCGGAGGGGATCCGGAACGAACCACCCCAGAAAGGAGCTTCCACAATGGCAGAAATCAACCCGTTTGCCATGGCCCAGCGGCAGTTTGACGAGGTGGCGGACCAGTTGGGCCTGGATGAAGGCGTGCGAGCGCTGCTGCGTTGGCCTCTGCGGGAGTTTCATTTCCGCATTCCCGTGCACATGGACGATGGCACGGTACGAGTCTTTGATGGGTACCGGGTGCAGCACAACGACGCCCGCGGCCCGGCCAAGGGTGGGATCCGGTGGGCAGCCAACGAAACCCTGGACACGGTACGGGCCTTAGCTACGTGGATGACCTGGAAGTGCGCTGTGGCCGACATCCCCCTGGGGGGTGGTAAGGGCGGCGTGGTGGTGGATCCGGCCACCCTGTCCGACCGGGAAAAGGAACGGCTCTGCCGTGGCTGGGTGCAGCAAATGTGGAAGAACATCGGGCCACGCATGGATGTCCCCGCACCCGACGTGGGCACCAACGCGCGTATGATGGCGTGGATGATGGACGAGTACTCCAAGCTCAAAGGGGAGTTCGTTCCCGGTGTGATCACCGGCAAACCCCTGGGCGCTGGCGGGTCCTTGGGTCGCACCGAGGCCACAGGGTTTGGCGTGGTGTACACGATTCGCGAGGCCATGAAGCACCTGGGCATGGAACCCAAAGGCACCAAGGCGGCGATCCAAGGTTTTGGCAACGTGGCCCAGTACGCCGCCATCGGCTTTATCCAAATGCTGGGCGGCACAGTGGTGTGCGTGTCCTGCTGGGACCGCCACGACCGCACGGCGTACACCTACAGCAAGGACGACGGCATTGACCCGCTATTTCTCCAGTCCATCACCGATGAGTACGGCACCATCGACAAGGTAAAAGCGCAAGCGGCCGGCTACCGCATTGAGCCCGGGGATGCTTGGTTGTCCAAAGAGGTGGAGGTGCTCATCCCCGCGGCCATTGAAGGTGTCATTACCGGTGAAACGGTGCAGCAGATTTCCCCGCGCGTGCGCATCGTCGCCGAGGGCGCCAATGGGCCCACCACCCCAGAGGCAGACCAAGTCTTCAAAGCCCGCGGGGTCTTCGTCATCCCCGACTTCCTCTGCAACGCCGGCGGGGTCACCTGTTCCTACTTCGAGCAGGTACAAAACGACATGAACTTCTATTGGCATCGGGATGAGGTGCTGCAGCGACTGGATGAGAAGCTGACCGCGGCCTTCCACGCCGTGGTGGAACGGTCGCTGGCGGAGAAGGTGTACATGCGCAACGCGGCCTACATGGTGGCCATCGGCCGGGTGGTGGAGGCTATGAAGCTGCGCGGTTGGGTCTAGGCAAAACCCAGCTGGGACTCACTGAGGAGCGGCTCGCCGCTCCTTTTTTTTGCCTCGGGTTTGGCTATGGATGCAGAAAGGGGCACCCCGGCGAGGGAACGGAGTGGCGCCGATGCTCCCACCTGTCGTCCAGCGCGCAAAGGCAGCTGAGGTGCCTAAGTTTTTGCCAAGGCCGAGAATTCACAGTGGAACGGATCATGGCCTTCACCACAGCCACTGCCCTCGTGGGTGTAGTCCTGCTTCTGGGCAAACCCCCTGAAAGCCCAAAGTCTCCGGCAGGCCCGCACATCATGCCCGGTACCCCCTGGCGCAGTTGCTCCGGCAAGCCGAGGCACAGGTGGAAAAAAACCCGAAGGAAGCTTTGGATCTGGCCCTGCGGGCACAAAACTGTTCCCGCCGCCTGGGCGATCTTTACTACTACCTCACGGATTATGACAAGGCCATGGTGCACTACCTGCGGGCCCAGGCCCTTTTTTTACGCCTCGCCCGTGATGTTGGATCAGAAAAGGCAGCACTGCACCTGGCCCACATTCAGGCGGCGATGGGTAACATCCTGCGGGCCGTGGGCAACCTCAGCGAGGCAGCTGAGGCATAGGGCGAGGCGCAATTGGCTTACGAGAAGCTGGGCTATTCCCTGGGTGCGGCGGGGGCCAGTTACAACTTGGGCCTCCTCGCCCAGGACCGTGGCCAGTTGGATGAGGCCCTTGCCCTGTACCAAAAGACCGAGCGAGCGGCTGCTGAAATCGGTGACGCGTACCTGTTGAGCCTTGCCCGCTCCAGTGCTGGTACGGTGTACCTGAAAAAGGGTGACCTGCAGCGTGCGACCTTGCTCGTCAAACAAGCGCTGGAGGTTTGCCAAACCATGGAGCGAGCTCGTGGCACGGCGGATAACCTGCGGAAACTGGGGGAGATCGCCCTGGCCAGCGGCGATCCCGAGCGTGCCTTGGCGTACGGCGCCGATGCCCTGGGTCGAGCGCGGGAACTGGGGAAACGCGACGCGGAAGCGGAGGCGCTGGAGCTCTCTTCGGGCGCCCTGGAGAGGCTGGGGAGGTGTTCCGAGGCGTTGCAGGCCTTCCGAGAGGCCACAGCCTTACGCCTTGAGCTCCGGAACGCCGAAGCGGTGGCACGAGTGAACAAGTTGCGCCTGGCCTAAGAGCTCTATGGAAAAAGAGCAGCGGCTTGCCTTGTGGGAAGCCAGCGGCAAGGCAGAACGTCTGGTACGTTGGGCACTGCTGGCAGGGCTTCTGGCTTGCCTGTTGCTGCTGGGCGCTTTGGCGAGCCGCTACCACGACCGTCTGCGGGTGGAAAGGGTCATCGCCCAAAAAAACGCTGAGTTGGAAGCGGCCTACGCGCGGCTGGCCGAGCTGTCCCGGACCGACGAGCTAACCAGCTTGCCCAACCGCCGGGCCACCTTGGATTTCCTCGTTGCCGAGGAGAACCGTGCTCGTCAGGGAAGCTACACCTTTTCTGTGGTGCTCTGCGATCTCGATGACCTGAAGGCCTGGAACGACACGTTCGGTCACGAATGCGGCGACGCCGTGCTAGAGGAGTTTGCCCACACGTTGGTGCAAAACCTGCGAGCCAGCGACTTTGTGGGTCGGTGGGGTGGGGACGAGTTCCTCATCGTTTTACCCGCCACGGACCAACCAGGAGCCTTGCTCCTGGCGGAAAAACTCCGTCAGGCCATTGCCGAAAAACCTCTGGCATGGGAGGGCCACTTCATCCACCTACGGGCGACCTTTGGGGTCCACCAGTGGGCAGGAGAAAGCGTCAGGGTCACCATCTCTGGCGCTGATGAGGCCCTGTACCGCGGTAAACGGGAGGGAAAAGATCAGGTGCGCTGGTAGGCCGCCGGAGCGGCAAAACGAGCTGCGTCTCGCCTTAAGGAGTGAGCTCCCCTGGTGCCAGAGCTTCTACGAAGAATTGATTTGTTAGCATGGGGGGCGGTGGATGTGCTGACCAGCACCCTGTTGCTTTTGGCGGGGCTTGCCTTTTCTGCCCTTTGTTCGGCCGCTGAGACCGCCCTCACCGCCCTACCCATTTCCCGGGTGGAGGTGCTTGCCAAGGGGCGGCGGGTTTTTGCCCGCGGTGCTTGGCAGCGTTGGCGACGTCGGCCTCACCGGATTTTGGTCACCTTGCTGGTGCTCAACAACGCCACCAACGTGGGCATTTCAGCCCTAGCCACCGAACTCGCCCTGCGCCTTTTTGGTAGCCATGGCCTTGCCCTGGCGGTGGGGGTGATGACGCTGTTGCTGTTGGTGTTCGGTGAGGTAACTCCTAAGAGCTTGGCCCGAGTGGACCCGGAAGCGTTTGCCTCTTGGATCATTGGGCCAGTGGCTTTCTTTGACGTGCTCCTTACCCCGTTCACCGGCCCCCTCTTGGCCTTTTCCCACCTGGTGGCACGCCTGCGGGGTACCCCCCTCCATGCGGTGCCAGCAGCAGCCACGCTGGAAGACGTGCGCTTCCTCCTTTCCCTGTCCCGGCAGGAGGGGCACCTTTCGGAGCTCCAAGCGGGGATGTTGGAGTCGGTGCTGGCTATTGAGCGCGCGGTGGTGCGCGATGTTCAGGTCCCCCGTCCCGACGTGGTCATGTTGGCAGACCACCTCTCCCTGGAAGAGGTCCGGCAAGTGATCTTGGCCTCTGGCTTTTCCCGCTACCCGGTGTACCAACAAACTGATGACAACGTGGTGGGGGTCCTCCATGCCCGGGATTTGCTTCGCTGCGCCCAGGAAGGAAAGCCGTGGACGGCGTACCTCAAGCCCCCCCTATGTGTGGCGGAAAGTACACGGCTGGTGGAAGTCCTAAAGGAAATGAAAGATCGGCGCCTCCACCTGGCGGTCTCCTTTGACGAGTACGGCGCGGTGGCGGGAGTTGTCACCCTGGAGGATGTGCTGGAAACCATCGTGGGGGATATTCGTGACGAGTTTGACCTGCAGGGCCCGGCGGTGGAGCAAGTAGGGGAAAGGGCTTGGATCGTGAGCGCCTCGCTACCCCTGGAGAAGCTGGCACGCCTCACCGGCACGGAGCTGGCTGCCCCGAGCAAGGTGACCTCCGTCGGGGGCTTGCTGCTAACCCTGGCGGGTGGGGTCCCGCAGGCGGGGACAAGCTTCACCCATCGCGGGGTGGTGCTGACGGTCTTGGAGGCAAACCCCCGACGCGTCCTCAAGGTGCGGGTGGATCTCCCCTCGGCGAGCCACTAACCCCCAAAGGGTTTGGCTCCTGCCGAGGCCACAGCCGGTCCGCAGCTGCGGTTGTTCTCCCCGCTGCCAAACTCACCCAGAGGTTCCCCCGCAGGAAGCAACGCCCCACCTGGTTTAGGTAGGCGGCGGCAAGCCGGGCCCCACCACGGGTGTCGCCGGCGGGCCTCCGGCCAGTACAGCCCGTACGTTTTCCACCACTAGCCGGGCCATGGCCTCACGGGTTTCCCGGGTAGCCGAACCCAAATGGGGTAACAGCACCACATTGGGCAGGTTCACCAGGCCAGGGTGCACCTGCGGTTCATGCTCGTACACATCCAAACCTGCCCCCGCCAGGTGCCCTGAGGTGAGGGCCTCCACCAGCGCCCCTTCCTCCACCACCTCCCCGCGGGCGGCATTGATGAGGAACGCCCCTTTTCTCATCTGGAACAGGCGCCGGCGGTTCAGCAGGTGACGGGTCTGCGGCGTGAGAGGACAGTGCAGGGAAACCACATCCACTTGTCCTAACAAGGCGTCCAGGTCCGAAACCCAGATCGCCTCAGGCAAACCCGCCTCGGGGTGCGGCCGGCGCGAGTGGTACATGACCTTCATGCCAAAAGCGAGAGCCCGGCGCGCCACCGCTTGACCGATGCGACCGAACCCCACAATCCCCAAGTGCTTGCCTTGTAAGCCGGTCCCCAGCAGCAGGTCCGGGGACCAACCGGTGAAGCGACCTTCCCGCAGGAAACGGTCCCCCTCCACGACCCGCCGGGTGACGGCCAACAAAAGGGCCATGGTCAGGTCAGCGGTGGCATCGGTGAGGACGTCCGGGGTGTTGGTCACCCACACACCGGCGCCATAGGCCGCAGGCAAGTCCACGTTGTTCACCCCCACGGCGTACACCGCTACCACCCGCAGTTGCTTGGCCCGTTCAAACACCACCGCATCGACCCGGTCGGCCAACAGGCAAATAAGGGCCTCGGCGTTTCCGACAAAGGTCGCCAATGCCTCCCCCGAAAGGGGCGGACCTTGCCGGACCGTCACCTGGTGGAGGGTGGCCAGCTGGTCCAAAGCTTCGCCGGGCAAGGGCGAGGTCACCGCCACCCGAGCCATGGTTCACCTCCTAGGGGGCCACCACCCCCTCTTCGGGGAGCTCCCAACCCTCCATGGGCGCCAGGATCCGCACCAGATCCTCCTCCAGGGTGGGCGCCAAGGGCGTTTCCACGATGCGTCCCACCTCGGCCCCGCCAAAGGTCACCACCACCGTGGGAACTTTCTCCACCGGGCCAAAGGGGAAGCTGGCTGCCGGCACCACCCGTTTGCTTCGGTCCATCCCCAACAAGGTGATGGCGGAAAAGGGGCTCGCCGGGCCTAAGACCTGGTGGATTTTCAACAGGCGCGGGATTTGTTCCCGCGAATCGGAACACCAGGTCCCCATGGCCACCACCAGCTCGTAGCGCAGTTTGGCTTTGCGCAACCAGGAGAGCCACTCCTCCCGCGGTTGGTACTCCTGGCGGTGTTGGCGAAACTCGGCGAACGCCTCCTCCAGACGCTCGGTGGTGAGGGTGCCGTACCAAACGGGAATGGGCACCGGGGGTGGCCCTTCCCCAGCCCGTACCCGGAGGATCCGATCACCCACCTGCAGGCGCTGCACCACCTCCAATCCGGCGGCCACCGTGCCTACGCGCGGGTACCGTCCCAGCAAGTGGGGC
>JANXCP010000061.1 GCA_025060245.1 Thermoanaerobaculum sp.
TGGTTCATGGGCGAGTCCCCATTCCCGGTGCGTAGCCGGGGATGAGCTCAGGCTGGTAGGCCTTGGTGTCCATGAGGGCGAAGACCACGAACAGCATCACGAACAAGAGAGCGCCAATGAAGACGATGGCGTTGAAGGGCTGGTCGTAGCGCATGTGCATGAAATAAAGGACCACCAAGGATGCCTTCAGGGTGGCAATGGCCAGCGCCAGCCAAAGGTTCAACTTGCCCAAGTCCACCCACGTGGCCGCCACCGTCACCACGGTTAAGACCATGAGAGCAGCCCACACCGTCACCAACACCCTCAACGGCACCACGTGAACATGCCCCGCATTTTCCTGGGATTCCATAGGCACTCCCTAATGGATAAGGTACAACAGGGGAAATAGGTAAATCCAAATGAGGTCTACCAGATGCCAGTAGAGTCCAGCGAGATCAACCGGGGTAAAGTAGGCAGCGGAAAACTCCCCTTGCCTGGCCCGCCAAAGCATCCAGGTAAGAACGATCATTCCCGCGATCACGTGGAGGCCGTGCAAGCCGGTCATGAGGAAGTACACGGAAAAAAAGATTTGCACGTTTTTCGGCACCACTCCCCCAACGGGGGTGCTCTCCTCAGGTCGGGCAAGACCGGCCGGTGGCGGGGCAGGAAGGGGCAAAGTGCTGCGCTCTTCGGGGTTGACGTCGGTGAGGGGTCTTGGCGGAGGGACATCCTTTTCCACCACCCTTTCCTGGTGCGTCGGCTTGAAACGCTTGCCCCAAAGCAACCCCTCTTTCCACTTGTGCTCGTACTCCACGTACTTAATCCCCAAGAACACGAAGCCGCAGGCGATGGTCGCCGCCAGCAGGCGGACCAGCCTTTGCGACTGGGAAAGTTGGGCGGCCCGCACTGCCCAAGCCATGGTAAAGCTGGACAAGATCAACACCGCCGTGTTGATGCCCCCGAGGACCTTGTCCAGGTAACGATGAGCGTAAATGAAGACCTCCGGGTGATTGGCGCGGTACACCGCATAGGCGCAAAACAAACCACCGAACAGGAGGATTTCCGTGGCCAGGAAGATCCACATCCCCAGCTTGCCCGCCTCAAACTGCGCTCGTACGCTGGGAAAATGGTGCGCCACCTGGGCGTGCCCCGAGTGCACGGCTGCCTCCCCTACGCCCTGCCGCCACTGGCACCGGCTGGTGCCAGCACGTACCCGCCTGCGGCAGCGTCGTAGACCCATTGGTCTACGTCGTAAGGATCCCCGGGTACAGGCTGAGTTTCAAAGTTCTCGTGGGGCGGGGGTGAGCTGGTATGCCACTCCAGGGTGGCGGCTCCCCAGGGGTTGGCAGGTGCCAGCTCACCGGCGTACAAAGAGTGCAGCAAGGTAGCTGCGGCCAACACGAACCCCACTGCCAAGACAAACGCGCCAATGGTAGAAACCTTGTGATACGGCGCAAACTCCGGCAGGTAGTTGTAGTAACGCCTGGGCATCCCCTGGGCTCCCATGATGAACTGCGCCAAAAATGCGGTGTTAAACCCGATAAAGATGAGGAACGCCGCCATACGAGCCCACTTTTCCCTGTACATACGTCCCGTGATCTTGGGCCACCAGTAAAAAAGCCCGCCAAAAAAGGCAATGGCGGTCCCACCAAACATCGTGTAATGGAAGTGGGCGACGACAAAGTATGTGTCCGTGAGGTGCACATCCGTGGCCAACGCGCCGAGGAATAGACCGGTGAGTCCGCCAATGCCGAAGAGGAACAGGAAGGCCAACGCGTAAAGCATCGGTGTGGCCAGTTCCACTTCCCCTTTGTACATGGTGGCCACCCAGTTGAAAACTTTCACCGCCGAGGGAATCGCCACGAGAAACGTAAGAATAGAGAAAATCAGGTTGGCCAAATTGGATTGACCCGACACGAACATGTGATGACCCCAGACGAGAAAAGAGATCACGGCAATGGCGATGGAACTCATGGCGATGAACTTGTACCCAAAAATATGTCGATGGGAAAAGGTTGCCACCAACTCCGAAATAATTCCCATGGCCGGCAAGATCATGATGTACACCGCAGGGTGGGAGTAAAACCAAAAGAAGTGTTGAAACAGCACCGGATCACCACCCAAGGCTGGGTCAAAAATCCCAACCCCTAAGGCTCGCTCGGCAAGGAGCAGGAGCAAGGTGATCCCCAAAACCGGCGTGGCCAGGATTTGGATCAGCGCTGTACCGTAAAGGCTCCACAGGAACAAAGGCATTTTAAACCAAGTCATGGTCGGTGGACGCAGCTTGTGAATGCTGACGATGAAATTGATGCCGGTAAAAATGGAAGAAAAGCCTAAGATGAAGACGCCAAAAGTAATGGAGATCACCGAGGTGTTGGTTGTGGTGGAATAGGGTGTGTAAAACGTCCAACCCGTATCCACGGCGCCGGTAATGATGGACACGAGGGCGAAGACAGCACCCACAACCCAAAGGTAATAGGACAAAAGGTTCAGACGCGGAAAGGCCACATCTTTTGCCCCCAGCATGAGCGGCAAAATAAAGTTGCCCAGGGCGGCGGGAATGCCGGGAATGATAAAGAGAAAGATCATGGCCGCGCCGTGCAGGGTAAACATTTGGTTATAGGTATTGGCGTCCATAATCGTGCGCTGGGGAGTCCACAGCTCCATGCGCACCAGCAAGGCAAAAACACCCCCCAGGAGAAAAGACGCCAGAATGGAAATTAAGTACATTACGCCAATGCGCTTGTGGTCTAAGGTGAAGAGCCAAGATTTCCAACCTTTTCCGTGGGTTAAGTAGTTGTCCTGATGTAATGCGTTTCCCACCGGTACCGACATCATTCCCTCCCCTGCTCCGCTGGACCCTTGTCTTCGCTAGCCAGGGTCTTTAAGAAGGCCACCAGGGCGGTGATCTCCTGATCCTTCAGCCGTCCTTTATAGGTGGGCATCACCGGATCAAAACCCGCCACCACTTTGGCCATGGGCTCCAGGATGGACTCGCGGATGTAGTTCTCATCCGCCGTGACCCGGTTGCCACCCCGCAGCACCACCGGATGCCCGTAGAGACCCTTTAGAGTTGGGCCAATCCCCCCTGTCCCGTCCACCGAGTGGCATTGGGCACACCCTCGTGTTTGATAGAGCCTTCTTCCCGCCTCCGCGGGAGGGAGGGTGTTGAGCAGGTTGGACGCCGCCTCCAGCCACCGTTCAAAGCCCCCTGGCTCGTGAACCTCCACCGTGGTCAACATATCCGAGTGCCCAGTCCCGCAGTACTCCGCACAAAAAACCGGGTACGTGCCAACCTTGGTGGCGCGGAACCACAATTTGGTGTAACGCCCAGGGACCACATCCCGCTTGACGCGAAAAGCCGGGACAAAAAAGCTGTGAATCACATCCTCCGAGGTCATCACCAGCCGCACCGGTTGGTCCACAGGAACGTGGAGTGTTTCGTCCACGTGGCCGTTCGGGTACGTGAAAAGCCACTTCCATTTTTGGCCCGTCACCTGAACTTCGTAGGCATTGGCTGGGGGTGTGTTGAGGTCCAAAAAGACCTTGAAACCCCAAAACCCCATGATCATCACCAACACCAGCGGGATCACACTCCAGGTGATTTCAAGAAACGTATTGTGGGAAGGGGCCTCGGTGGGCTTTTGGTACCCTGGCCGTCGGCGAAAGCGCACGACGAAAAACAACATGAGGCCCACGATGAGGAGGAAGAAAAACGCCGAGACCCAAAAGATGAACTTAAAAAGGGCATCCACCGCCGGCGCCACAGAAGATGCCTGGACCGGCAGCATGAACCCTCGCTCTGCACCCAGTAGCCAACTCTTCACGAGCCCTCCCGCCGTTGGCGACGCCAAGAAACCACCAGCCACGTACCTAGGACTACCACGGTGGTCAAACCGCCCAACCGCATGAGCCGCTGGGCCGCCACCACGTACCGACCTTGCTCCGCATCGTAATGAAAGCAGTACAGCAAGATCTTCTCGCCCAACGAGGTCTTCCCCTCGCGGGCCTCGGACAGGGCCAGCTGCAACGTGCGGGGCTGAAACATCACCCCATAGAGCGTTCGGGCCAGGGTACCTTTGGGGGTCAGGACGAAGAGCCCCGCCCCGTGGGCGTACTCCTGTCGCTGCTCGTTCCACCGGTAAGAAAAACCGACGCTGTCAGCAACCCGGCGAATTTCCCGCTCCCTCCCCGTGAGAAATCGCCAACCCTCCGCCGCGCCCGGACGACCGTACTCCGCGAGGTAGGTCTGCTTTTTCAGCCTGGCCAGGGTAGGTGTTTCCAGCGGGTCAATGGAGATGGTCACCACTTGAAAACTTTTTCCGGCATCCTGGGGTAAGCCCTTGAGCCCTTCCAAAAGCCCCTGCAACACCAGCCCACAGAGCATGGGGCAGCGGTAGTACACCAGGGCCAGAATGGTGGGCTTTCCTGCGACCAGCGATCCCAACTGCACCTCGCGTCCGTCTTCATCAAAAAACACGGCATCCAGCGGTACCTGGGCCCCGGGGCGGTCCTCGATCCCCACCCCTTCCAGCTCCTTGGGCAACGGCTCAGCCCGCTGGGCCCAAACGGGCGCTGCCGCCACCATGAGCAGGCACAAGCTCAACGCCCTTTTCATATTTCCTCACCTCCTGCCCTGCTCGGCCAGGACCAGATCCATCGCCCGGTCAATGGGAATGGCCACAATTCCTTGCACGGGATCTACCACACGGTAGCCCTCCAACTGACCCAGGTGCTCCGCCCGCACCGTCTTGCTTTCCCCCGGCACCATGACCGCTTTGACCACCTCTTCACGCGCGAAAGACCGGTAGTAATAGGCCTGGAGGAGGAGAATCACCGCGACCAAGACCACGGCACTGACCACTCCCACTAATGCCACCAAACCGCTCTTTGGCTCGTAGTGTTCCATTCCCACCTCACGCGTTCTCAAACGCCAACGATTCCTCCAAGCGGGGATCTTTCTGCGGCGCCAGCGGTGTACGGCTTGCGAGCCTCAACACCCCAGCCAAGAAAAGCCCTGCCAGAGCCGCCATCAGCAGCAAGTCCACCAGCTGCGGGCTAGCTCCGCCGAACTCCGGCATGACGACCCAATACAGGTCCAGGTAATGCATCAGCAACAGCCACAGGGCAGGGTACACAAGGACCCCGGGGGCGCGTTTGATCCCTCGCGAAAGTAGCAACAAAAAAGGCAAAAGAAAATGGCCCAAGACCAAGATGAGGCCAATGATTTCAAATCCCCCATTGGTTCTGCGAATGATCCAGGAGGTTTCCTCGGGGATATTGGCATACCAAATGAGCATGAACTGGGAAAAGGCGATGTACGCCCAAAAAACCACAAAGGCGAAAAGCAGCTTACCTAAGTCGTGGTAGTGTTCCCGCGTCACGGTGCGCCGCAGAAAACCGGAGCGTTGTAACAATACCGAGAGGGAAATAAGGAGGGCGAGGAAGCCCACCACCCCGCCGGAAAAGTAGTAGACGCCAAACACGGTGCTGTACCAATGGGGATTTAAGCTCATGAGCAAATCAAAAGCGGCAAAGGTCACCGTAAGGGCGTACGCGACCATCACCGGCGCCGAACGTTTCTGCAACCGGAGCGTGATCTCGGGATCTCCGCTGACATCTTGCGCCCGAGAGGCGTCCAAATAGGCTTTCCCCACCCAGCTCCAAAAAGCGAAGTAAACCACGAGACGCAGGAAGAAAAAGGGCAAATTCAAGTAAGGTTTTTTGCTCAGCAGGACGGGGTCTTTGGCCACCTCTTCGGCGTGGGTCCAGTGGTACAGCTCACCCAGACCCAAAAGCAGGGGCAGAGCTAACACCGCCAACCACAAACCCTGGGCAGCCACGAATTCCCCGAGGCGTCGGACCACCACGCTCCAGCCCGCGTGGACCAAGTGTTGCAGCACGACGAAAAACAGCGCCCCGAGGGTGAAGGAGAGCACCCAGGCATAGGCGGTGAGGTAGGCGGGGAAAAAACGGGCACGCCAGGAATCCAGAAGCAACGCCCCTAAAACAGCCAAGGCCAGGCAGGCCAGTCCGAAGGCAAAGGTCCGGCGAGCCCACTTTTCCCCAATGGGTCCTAGACTGCGACGTTCCAACATGAGCTCAACGAGTGCCGTCATGACCTTGCATCCTCGCTTGCAGTTCCATCCGTACCTCAGGGGGAACATCCGCCAAGCTGGCGTGCTGCGATCTCTGCAGCGCCTTCACATAGGCCACAATGGCCCAGCGGTCCAGAACGGGAATCTGCCCCCCATAGGGCGGCATGGTCCGCACCCCATGGGTAATGGCGTTATAAATGTAGCCCGCAGGGCGTGAACGAGCAGTTTCGGTGTGGAAGGAAGCCACCGGCGTCCACGTTCCTTCCTGCAGCCGTTCCGCCCGTCGGTTCACGACCCCATCCCCGTAGCCCGAATAGCCGTGACAGGGTGCGCAGAAGATGTCGTACCGCTCCCGACCGCGCGCCATCAGCTCCCGAGTGAGGGGAACCGGAATGACCTCCAGCCACCCGTTGCCGTCCCGGCCGGTGGCAACCTCTGGCTCCATGAGACTGCCCCGCGCCACCGTGCCCGGCACGGGCATGCGCATGGCCCGACCGTCAGCAAACAACGGATTCGCCGCCTGGGCCTTCAAGTAGGGTTGGGTATCCATATCCCCGATGAGGTGAAGGCGGGGCACCGATGAGGTGGTGACCCGCGCCCGGGCAATGAGGGCCAAGGGTATCAACGCCAGCGCGGCCAAGATCACCAAGGTGTAGGTCAAGGCCTTGGGCATGGCTACACCTCCACCGGATAAACGGCCTCGGCCCCAAGGCCCTTGAGGAACTGGGCGGTACCCTCGCGGTGAAAGCGGGGATCCCGCGCCTCCACCACGACGAAAAAGCGGTCATCACTTCCGCGCGCAAAGGCGGGGAGGGTAAAGAGAGGGTGGTACAGCTCCGGCTGCCGGTTGGCCACGAAAAGCCCCACCACCGCCGCGATGGTAGCAAAGAGCACGGTCAGCTCAAAGGCCACCGGAATCGCTGGGGGCAAGGCAAACAGCGGCTTACCAGAAATGCGAAAAGGATAGTCCACGGCGTTGGTCCACCACTGTAGGGCCAAACCGGTCAGACAGCCGGTCACCCCAGCCGCCAGGACCAGTTTGGGTAAACGGCTGCTAGGGATTTCCATAGCCTCGTCCAAACCGTGTACGGGAATCGGGGCGTGGGCATCAAAGTGCACGTACCCCGCCTTGCGGCAAGCCTCTACCGCGGAAAGGAAGGCATCAACGGTGGCAAACTCCGCCGCCAAACCCCACAGCTGGGGCGAAGGGACCACTCGCAAATCACCGTGGCTCATGGTTCCCACCCCCTAAGATCTCGTCGTGCTGGTGAGGGATTTCTCCCCAATACTGGCCGTGGCCACGGTGCGGTCCGCGCTCCAACCCGGCCCGTGGCACCACACTCTTCACTTCCGCCATGGCGATCATGGGTAAGAAGCGGATGAACAGCAAGAACAGCGTGAAGAAAAGGCCGAAACTGCCCAAGAGCGTAAACACTTCCACCCAAGTGGGGCTGTAGGTGCCCCAGTTCGCCGGGAGAAAGTCGCGGGAGAGCGAGGTGACAACGATCACAAAACGCTCAAACCACATACCCACGTTGACCAGAAGGGAGCCCACCAAGATGAGCCACGGGGTCGTCCTGGCCTTGGAAAACCAAAACATCTGGGGCACCACCACGTTGCAAAAGACCATGATCCAATAGGCCCAGGAAAAGGGGCCCAGGGCGCGGTTGTAAAAGGTAAAGGCTTCAAAATGATTGCCCGAGTACCAGGCGGTGAAAAACTCAATACCGTAGGCATACCCCACCATGAGACCAGTTGCCAACAGCACCTTCGCCATGTTGTCCAAATGTCGCTCCGTGATGAGGTTTTCCAAATGGAACGCCTGGCGGATGGGGATGAGCAGGGTCAACACCATGGCAAAGCCGGAAAAGATAGCGCCGGCCACGAAGTAAGGGGGAAAAATCGTGGCATGCCAACCCGGCAACTGCGAAACGGCAAAATCAAAACTTACCACCGAGTGCACGGAGAGCACCAACGGCGTGGCCAACGCCGCCAGGAGCAGGTACACCCGCTCGTAGCGATGCCAGTGCCGCGCGGAACCGCGCCAACCAAGGGCCAAAACCCCGTAGACGATTTGCCGCAACCGGGTCCTGGCCCGGTCGCGCAGGGTGGCAAGATCTGGGATCATGCCCACGTACCAAAACAGCAGCGAAACGGTGAAGTAGGTGCTGACCGCAAACACATCCCACATGAGCGGCGAACGGAAATTCGGCCACATTTGCATTTGGTTGGGATAGGGAAAAAGCCAGTAATCAAACCAGGGACGGCCGGTGTGAATGGCAGGGAACAGGCCCGCGCAGATCACGGCAAATATGGTCATGCCCTCGGCAAACCGGTTGATGGAGGTCCGCCACTTTTGCCGCAAAAGGAAAAGAATCGCGGAAATGAGGGTACCCGCGTGGCCAATCCCCACCCAAAAGACGAAGTTGGTGATGTCAAAACCCCAGGCCACGGGAATGCTCAGGCCCCAAACCCCAACTCCCGTGGTGAAGAGATACGCCAGCATGGCTAAGAGGATGACGGCAAAGCCCAGCGAGACGGCAAAGGAGACCGTCCACCAGAGGGGGGGCCTCGGCCGCTCCACGATACTCGCCACCTTTTCCGTAATGGCGGCAAAACTGTCGTCACCGAGCACCAGAGGGGCCCGGCGGATGGGGTCTTCGGAGGTCTGCACTGCTGCCCGTGACATCACCCCTCCTCCTGGACGTTCTCAATCTTGGCCAGGTAAAGCACCCGTGGGCGGGTATTCAGCTCGGTTAATACCCCGTACGCCCGCGGATCGCGGTGCAGTTGCGCCACCCTGCTGGTTGCGTCGTTCAGGTTGCCGAACACAATGGCCTGGGTGGGGCAAACCTGCGCGCAGGCGGGCACCACCTCCCCGTCCCGCAGGGGACGCCGTTCGTTGCGCGCGGTGATCTTCGCCCGCTCGATCCGCTGCACGCAAAAGGTGCACTTCTCCATCACCCCGCGGCTGCGCACGGTCACTTCCGGGTTCAACAGCATCTTGGTGGTAGGTGGTAAGTCCTTGAAGTAGTTGAAGAAGTTGAAACGACGCACCTTATACGGGCAGTTGTTGGAGCAGTAACGGGTGCCAACGCAACGGTTGTACACCATTTGGTTGAGCCCTTCCTCGTTGTGCACCGTTGCCGCCACCGGGCACACCTGCTCGCAGGGAGCGTTCTCGCAGTGCTGGCACAGCATTGGCTGAAAGGCAAGCTTCGGGTTTTCCGGTTTGCCGGAAAAGTACCGGTCCACCCGAATCCAGTGCATCTGTCGGCCGCGCTGAACCTGCTTTTTTCCCACCACGGGAATGTTGTTTTCCGCCTGGCACGCCACCACGCAGGCACCGCACCCAATGCACGCCGCCAAATCCACCGCCATTCCCCACTGGTACTCAGCGGCCATGGGCCGCTCGCGCCAGGGCATCGGGGGACGCACCTGCCCGGGCTCCATGAGGGGGTTCAGGGTGGGGAGGGCGGAGGCGGGCACCTCCCGAATCAACTCACCCACCCGATGGCCCAAAGCCTCCAAACCCACACGGTCAATGGCCTGTTGGTCTTGGGTACAGGCCAAATCTCCCCGCCTCCGGGTCCCAGCCAGGCTTACCGGGACCATGGCCTGTGGTCCGAACAGCACCGCCACATCCACTCCAACCCCGTTGCCCACTCGCCCCGCCGCACTGCGCCCGTAACCGAGCACCAAACCCACGGTATCCGGGGCGGTACCGGGGAGCACGAAACAAGGAAGTTGGACCTCGGCGACGGAAGTTTGCACGCGCACCACCTCACCGTGCCGTACAGCCAGCTGGCGGGCGGTCTCTGGGCTTAGCAGCGCCGCATGGCCCCAGGTGAGCTTGCTGATGGGGTCGGGCAGCTCCTGCAACCAGGCGTTGTTGGCAAAACGACCGTCTAGAATCTTATTGTCTGTGACCCGCCACGCTACCAGCCCCTGCGCAACGGGAATCGTGGCCAATTCCTCCGCCCATGGCCCCGGTCGAAATTCCAACGCCAGCGGCTGGTGAACCCGCCCACGCCAGATCCCATCGTGGAGGGTGTGGCGCCATTCCTCTTCCCACTGCGGCGAACCCGTCAACTGCGCAAAGGTTTCCCGGACCAATTGGTAAGCGGGACGTTCATCCCCGGCAAGCCAAGCCAAAAGCTCCTCCGCGGTGATCCCCTGGTAAAGGGGCGCAATGAGCGGCTGCACCACCGAGTACTCACCGGCCACGCCCACCAGGTCCCCCCAGCTTTCCAGGAAGTGCGCCTGGGGAAGATGCCACTGGGCAAGGCGCGAGGTTTCGTCCTCGTAGAGGCCAAGGCGCACCACCGTTGCCGACCCGAGGACCTCTCTCCAGGGGATATGAGGTGCGGTGGCCACAGGGTTACCGCCCAGAAACACCACCAGCTCCACCTTTCCCTGTTGAGCGGCTTGCACCAACTGACCGAGGTTCCCCTCTACCGGCGGCGCCGGGAAGTACTGCACCGTTGGTCCTTCCACCCCCAAGGCCTGGTTGAGGCAGAACACCAACCCATGAGCCGCCGGCGGCAGTTCAGGGCCAACAGCAATGAGCCCGTTTCCCTTGACCCGCAGCAGATCTTCAGCGCAACGCGCCACAAATGCTTGCTCCTCGCCGGCCAGGGTTGCCGCAGGAGGAAGGTCCAGCGGAACGGCCAAACCCCGCCCTTTCAGCTCCTGCGCCACGGCCACCACAAGCCCCACAAGGCGGTCAGGTCGGACAGCCAAACGGTAGTCGGCAGAGGCACCGGTGACCGTGGGCACCGGTTCCGCCACCAAGAGGCGGTTCTTCCCCTCCCGGCGCCGCTCGGCAAACCCTCTGGCGTTGGCCACCGCCGTAGGGTGTTGCATCAACAGGTCGCTGGCAATGCTTACCGTAACCTGGGCGCGCTCCATGAGAGGCTTGGCCACGGCCGCCACGCCGGTGGCTTGCTGCAGTCCTTGGCGCTCGGATGGGTTGGCAAGGGGGTCCCAATCCACCCAGTTCAAACCAGGAAAACGCCGGCGCAAGGCATCGCGCAAGCGTCTTCGGGTGAGCGAAGGCGTGCCATCGGCTATGATCCACACGCCGGCGCCTTGGCGCCGCTTCAACATCGCCACCAGCGAAGCTAACGCTTGGCGAAAGCCCTCCCAACCGGCCAGCACTCGCTGTCCGGCTGCCCGCTGCACCACCTGCTGCGACCGATCCGGGTCATAGAGTTCCAGCAGCGCCGCCTGGGCCCATAGATGAGTTGCTCCCCTGCTTTCCGGGTGAAGGGCATTCCCTTCAATTTTGATCGGCCTTCCGTCGTAGCTGGTCACCACCAAACCCAGCACCCCTCCAAACAGCGACATGGCGGTGGCGAAATAACGAGGCACCCCGGGGATATGCTGCTCCGGCTGACCGGCAAACGGAAGGATGTGCTCCTTGGGCCAGCGACAGGCGGTGAGCCCCACCATACCCAGGGAGGCTGCCATGAGCTTGAGGAAATCACGGCGGGTGCGTGGGTCTTGTAAAGCCTCCACTAGAGAGGGAAACTCCGCCGCCATTTGCTGCTGGAACTCAGCACTTTGCGCCAGTTCCTCAAGACTGCGCCAATAGGCCTTACTCACAAACCCCTCCTAGCGGTGACAGGTCCAACACTCAGTGGAAGGGCGAATGCCCAGCTGCTGCCGCAACCTCTTTCCGTAGACTTCCGGGTCCTCCGGCGGTACCCAATCCATGCTGGTGGCCAGCTCGGGCGGGCGCAAATGAGGCTCCGGGTTTCGGTGACAGTCCAAACACCAACCCATGGAGAGGGGCTCCACTTGTCGGACCACCTCCATCGTGTCCACCCGCCCGTGGCAAGAGACACAACCTACCCCGCGGCGCACATGGGCCGAATGGTCAAAGTACACGTAATCCGGCAGGTCGTGGACCCGAACCCAAGGGATGGGCAAACCCGTGGCGTAGCTTTCCCGCACCGAAAGGAGCTTGGGGCTAGCCGCCCGAACTCGCGCATGGCAGTTCATGCACGTTTGGGTCGGAGGCACCGCCGCCTCCGCCGCCTGCTCCACCGTGGTATGGCAGTACCGACAGTCCAAGCCCAGCTGACCCACGTGAAGGGCGTGGCTATAGGGGACGGGCTGCTCCGGCGCATACCCCACATCGGTGGTTTTTGGCGAAGCCCCATAGCCCAAGAGCACCACCAAGTAGAGGGGAACCACCACCAACAGGACCCCCACCACCACCCGCAACTGGTTCGTCCAACGGGGAAATACCCACCGGGTCTCACCTAGATCGCTCACGAGCGGGAATGGTACGGAAAATGGAAAAATTTGTCAACGTTTCCGAGACTAAGAATCATTACCTAAGTCACCCTACCCTGCCGCCCCAATCACTCCCTCGGCTCCTGCTTTCCTTCGGCTTGACAAAACGGCGGAGAATTCTAAGAATGAGACCGTGAAGCGGATCCGCGGAGTCCTTTGCCCGCCCCTGGGGTTGTGGTTCCTCTTCTTCGTCAGCCACGGCTCGCTTCCCCACCTCCACCCCACCAGTAGCACCGTGCAACTTTCCCAGGCCAAGAACCTGGCCGCCCACACCCATTCCTGCCCCCAGTGCAACCTTCCCCATCCGCCTCTGGCACTGCCACCTGCACCACTCACGTTGCTTCCGGCCGACGGCGCCACCGCAGCAGAAGATCGCGGGGAAAACGGTGCGGGCTACTCCGGCAAGGCCCTACTTCCCGGTCGCGGACCCCCCTCCTCCACAGCCCTCCTCACCCTTTAGGATCGGAAACCGAAAAAAGTCGCCAAATTAAGGAGGGAACTTCCTATGGGAAAGGGCATCCTAATCTGTAGCGTGTTGTGTGCGCTGTGGGGCTTGGCCCCGTGGGCGCATGGAGCACCCTTAGCTAACGGCGCCGGGGCAACCTTGGTGGTGCGTGTG
>JANXCP010000062.1 GCA_025060245.1 Thermoanaerobaculum sp.
AAAAGCTCCACACACACCCCCGCCTGCTCGGGGCGCCCTGGCCCGGGGGAAATGACGATGGCCCGCGGCTTCATCGCCAAGAGCTCCTCCACCGTGGCCTGATCGTTGCGCACCACCAGCACCTCCTCCTCCGCCGCCAGCTCCCACAAGTACTGCACCAAGTTGAAGGTGAAGGAGTCGTAGTTGTCCACCATCAAGATCACGGTTCCATCCTCCGCGCCATCTGCACCGCCAGCTGCAACGCCCGCACCTTGTGACTGCACTCCGCCAGCTCCCGCTGCGGCAGGGAGTCCAGCACCACCCCCGCCCCTGCCTGCAGGTGCACCTGCCCACCGCACACCACGGCGGTGCGGATGGCAATACAGGCGTCCATATCACCCCCCAAGTCAAAGTACCCCACTGCCCCCCCGTACACCCCCCGGCGCACCGGCTCCCAACCCTCAATGAGCTCCATGGCCCGCACCTTGGGCGCGCCGGTGAGGGTCCCGGCGGGAAAACACGCCAACAACAGGTCCAGGGCGTTCTTGCCCGGGCGCAGCTGGCCGCACACCTCGCTGACCAAGTGCATCACGTGGGAGTACCGCTCCACCGCCATGAACCGCACCACCTGCACGCTGCCGTGTTGGCACACCCGGCCCAGGTCGTTCCGGCCCAAATCCACCAACATGAGGTGTTCCGCCCGCTCCTTTTCGTCCGCCTCCAGCTCTCGCTCGAGGGCCACATCCTCCTCCGGCGTGCGGCCACGCCGGCGGGTGCCGGCGATGGGGCAAGTGGTGGCCACACCCCCTCGCAACCTGGCCAAGGTCTCTGGGGAAGAGCCGAGGATGAAGGCAGTCCCCGTGTCCAGGAAGAACATGTAGGGGGAAGGGTTGGTCAAGCGCAAGGCGCGGTACAGGGCGTAGGCTGACCCGGTCATGGGCAGCGACCAGCGGCGGGACAAGACGATTTGGAAGATCTCCCCGGCGGCAATGGCTTCTTTCGCCTGGACCACCGCCCGCAGGAACTCCTCTTCCCCTGGGGCCACCTGAGCCGGTAAAACATCAAGGCTTTCCTCCGGGATTTCCGCCGGGGCCGCTGCCTCCAGGGGTGAGGCCAACACCCGCGCCAGCTCATCCAGCTGGGCCAAACCCTGACGGTACCCTTCCTCAGGGCCCACGCGCTCCACCTCTGGGGTAACCACCAAAAGCAGGCGCTGGCGCACCCGATCCAGAGCCGCCACAGCCCGGTAGTCGCCAAACCAGGCCTCAGGTAAACCCAGGGGATCGGGAAGGCGCTGGGGGAGTCGCTCCAAGTACCGCACCACGTCGTAGGCCAAATACCCCACCGCCCCTCCCACAAAGGGGGGACAAGGCTCAAAGCGAGCCCGCCCCCGCCCCACCAGGTGGCGGTGCAACAGGGCCACAGGCTCCCCCACCTGGGGTACCCCATCCACCTGCACCACCCCCCCCTGCAGGGTGATTACCCGCAAGGGATTGGCCCCGGCCAGCGACCAGCGGGCCACCCGCTCCCCACCCTCCACCGATTCCAGGAGGAACGGGTGACGCCCCCAACGGGCCAAACGCAGGAGCATGCCAAAGGGGGTCACGGTATCGGCGGTGAGCTCCCGCACCAGGGGAACAGCCGGAGCCTCCGCCGCCCAACGGCGGAAGGTGGCCAGGTCAGGATAGGTCACGTGCTTCCCCCAGTCCCCGGCGCTCCAGCTCCCGATTCAACGCTGCCACGTCCACCCCTTGGCCCACCAACACCACCGCCAAGTGGTACAAAAGGTCCGCCAGCTCCTGCACCAACCGCTCGTTCCCCTGGGTACAGGCCGCTACCACCACCTCACCCGCCTCCTCCACCAGCTTCTTCAGCCTTTGCCCGGGATCGGCCAGGAGCTGGGCCGTGTAGGAACCCGCAGGGGCGTTCTGCGCCCGCTCCAGCACCCGCGCCAAAAGTCCGGGAAGGGCAGGCCACGGTGGCGCTGCTTTTCCCTCCAGGTGGTGATGAAAACAGCTGGTGGCACCGGTGTGGCAGGTGGGACCCTGGGGCAGAACCAGGAGGAGCACCGCGTCCTGGTCGCAATCGGCCAGCACCCCTTGCAGGTGGAGGGTGTTCCCCGAGCTTTCCCCCTTTTTCCACAGGCGCTGGCGCGAGCGAGAAAAGAAGTGGACCCGGCGGGTCTGGCAGGTGACGGCCAGCGCCTCTTGGTTCATGTAGCCCAGCATCAGCACTTCCCCTGTCAGGGCGTGTTGCACCACCGCTGGGACTAACCCTTCCTGGTTAAAGCGCACCTTCACCCCTGGGCCATCCACGCTTCCTCCCAGCGCACGGGCACCCCGTAGGCTGCCAGCCGTTGTTTCAACTGGTTCACCGTGGTCTGTTGGCGGTGGAAGATGCTGGCGGCAAGGCCCGCATCGGCGCCGGCGCGAAACGCCTCCACAAAGTCTTCCACCCGCGTGCCGCCGCCCGAGGCGATGATCGGCACGCTCACCACCTGCCGCACCGCAGCCAAGAGGGCGTTGTCAAAGCCAGCGCCGGTCCCATCCTGGTCCACCGAGGTGAGGAGGATTTCCCCAGCGCCCCGCTCCACCCCCTCGCGAGCCCAAGCCAGCGCGTCCCTCCCCGTGGGCCGTCGCCCGCCGTGGGTTACCACCTCCCAGCCCCCCTCCCGTCGGCGGGCGTCAATGGCCAGCACCACCGCCTGCCGGCCCACGCACTGCGCCAAGCGCTCCAGGATGCTCGGATCCGCCACCGCCGCGGTGTTCACCGCCACCTTGTCCGCCCCCGCCGCCAACAGCTCCAAGGCATCATCCACCCCTCGTACCCCTCCCCCCACCGTCAAGGGGATGTCCAACACCTCAGCCACCGCGGCCACGGTGGCCCTTTGCGCCAGGCGGCCCTCCACGCTGGCAGAGACGTCCAGGATCACCAGCTCGTCCGCGCCCTCGTTGCGGTAACGCTGGGCCAGCACCACCGGTCGGTCCATGGCTTGCAGCTGCTGGAAGCGGACCCCCTTCACCACCCAACCCTGGTCCACATCCAAGCAGGGGATCACGCGGAAAGCACCCATCTCAATCCCCGTGAGCTCGCTCCCGCAGGCTCAAGCTTCCCTTGGCCAGGGCGGTTCCCACCACAGCCCCCGCCAAGCCCTCCCCGGCCAGAGCCCGCAGCGCCGTGAGGTCCTCCTGGTTGCGGATACCCCCCGCCGCCAGGATCCCGGGCCCGAAGGCGGCCAAGAGGGAGCGCAGCAACGGCAGGTCCGGACCCAGGTCCATGCCATCCCGTGCCACCGCCGTCACCAAGAGGTGGCGACAGCCGTACTGCCGCATGCGGCGGGCAAAGGTCTCCCCCAACTCCCCACTGCCCTGCTTCCACCCCTCCACCAGCACCCAGCCCTCCCGCAGGTCGGCCGCCACCACCAGCCCATCTCCATCCGCCGCGGCGAGCTGTTGCACCACCTCCGGTTGGCGCACCGCCAGGGTTCCCAGGATGACCCTGGCAGCCCCCGCCTCGCGCAACTCCCAGTACGCCTGAAGGCTGCGCACCCCACCCCCCACCTGCACGGGTACCCGCAGACGGCCGCAGAGTTGGCGGACCAGCTGCCGGTTCTCTCCCTGCCCCAGGGCGGCGTCCAGGTCCACCACGTGGACCCCCCAAACCCCAGCTTCCTGCCAGGCCAGGGCCAAACCCACAGGATCCTCGCTCACCACCCAGGCACTGTCCCCGCGCCCCTGGCGCAGCCTCACCGCCTTACCGCTCATCAAGTCCACCGCCGCCCAAAGTTGGAACTCAGCGTTCATGCCACCATCTCGCAAAACTCGCGCAAGAATGCCTCTCCCTCTGGACCGCTCTTTTCCGGATGGAACTGCACCCCGATCACCCGCTGCCGCCGCACCACGGCACAGATCTCGTGACCATCGTGGTCGGCCACCGCCACCAGGTCGGTCACCTGGGGGAGGGCGACAAAGGAGTGCACGAAATAGAACCACCGCCCGTGGAGCGAGGCGAAATCAGCTCGCAAGGCATGGATCTTGGCCCAGCCCATGTGAGGTGAACGGACCCCCTCGGGCAGTGGCGCCACCACGCCAGCCAACAGCCCCAGCCCCCGATGACGGCCAAATTCCCACAACTCCTCAAAGAGCAGCTGATGTCCGAGGCAAATCCCAAGCAGCCAGGCACCTGCTCCCACCGCCTCCTGAACCGCTCCACCCAAGCCATCCCGCGCCAGGGACGCCACCGCCGCCGGTGCCGCCCCCACCCCTGGCAGCACCAAGACCCGCGATGCCCGCACTTCTTCCGGTTGAGCCGTCACGCGCACCTGGCAGCCTAGCCGGGTGAAGGCCCGGACCACATTGGGGATGTTCCCCACCTGCAAATCCACCACGGTCACGGTCATAGGTGCAAGGTGTTCTTGGTGGACGGGATAATCTCTGAGACGATTTGCACCGCCTGGCGAAAGGCCAGGGCAAAGGCCTTGAAGGCTGCCTCGGCCACGTGGTGGGGATCGCGGCCGCGCTCTACGTCTAAGTGGAGGGTGAGCAGGGCGCGGCTGGCCAAGGCGCGGAAGAACTCAGCCACCAAGGTGAGCGGGAAGGAGCTGGTGATCAGCGCCAGCTCCAGGCCGGGGGGAAACTCCACGCGGGCAAAGGGACGGCCGGAAATATCCACCACCGCCCGGGCCAGGGCCTCATCCATGGGGGCGTAAACCGAGCCAAAGCGCTGGATACCCCGGCGCGTGTCCAGGGCCTCGTCCACTGCCTGTCCTAAGGCCAACCCCACATCTTCCACCGTATGGTGGGCATCCACCATCAAATCCCCCTCCGCCCGCACCATCAGACCCACGGCCGCGTGGTGGGCAAAGGTGGCCAACATGTGGTCAAAAAAACCCACCCCTGTGGAAATGGCATACCCCCCACCACTGAGATCCAGCTCCACCGTCACCACCGTTTCCCCGGTGGTCCGCTCAACACGCGCCAGTCGTGAGGCCATGCACCACCTCCTGCAGCACCGTCATGAGCACATCCCCTTCGGCTGGGGTCCCTACTGTGACCCGCACGTAGCCGTAAGCGTCCAACTCCGGCACCACCCGCACTGCCACCCCGGCCTGCGCCAGCACCTGGGCCAACCGCTGGCCTTGCCAACCCACCCGTCGAAGGAGGTAAAAGTTCCCCGCCGAGGGAACCACCTCCACCCCTGGCAGACGGCCCAGCTGAGTCAGCTGCCGTTCCCGCTCCGCCGTGACCGCCATTGCCCTTGCCTTGCCCAGCTGGGGATCGGCAGCCGCGGCGTGGAAGGCCGCCCACACCGCCACACCGGGGAAAAAGGGGAGCTGGTGAGCGTGGATCCTCTCCGCCAGGGCAGGGGAGGTACACAGGCCTCCGGCACGCACACCCGCCAGGCCCCAGGCCTTGGACAAGGAACGGGTCACCACCAGGTGGGGAAACTCCGCAAGCCAGTCGGCCATCTCTCCCGCGGTGCCAAATTCCCAGTAGGCACCGTCCCAGATGGTGGGCTTACCCAGCCTCAACAGCTCCCGCCAAAGGCGGGCAGAGAGCTCGCCCCCCGTGGGGTTGTTAGGAGAGCACAAAAGCAGCACATCGGCCCGCGCCGCCAGCGAAAGTAGCCGCTCGTCTTCCACCGCAAAGATTGGGGGTGCCAGAGGATAGCGGAGTTCCGTGGCTTGTACCCGCCGCAGGAGTACAGG
Source organism: Thermoanaerobaculum sp. (assembly GCA_025060245.1). GTDB lineage: Bacteria > Acidobacteriota > Thermoanaerobaculia > Thermoanaerobaculales > Thermoanaerobaculaceae > Thermoanaerobaculum. The sequence goes on from JANXCP010000062.1 coordinate 5,687, forward strand.
GTAGAGGGAAAAGCTGGGCCACAGGGTGAGCACCACGGCGCCCGGTTGGCACAGGGTGGACAGGGTGACCGCCAAAAGCTCCGCTGACCCGTTACCCACCAGGGTGCCTTCGGGGCGCCAACCGTAGAGGGAAGCGGCGGCCTCGCGCGCCGGAGAGCCGTCTTCGGGCGGGTAGCGACGCCACTCCAGCTCTTGCAAAAAGCCCAGGAAGCGTTGGCGAAAGGTAGCATCGGCATCGCTGGGTGCCTCGTTGAGGTCCAGGCGCAGCCGAATGGCTTCGGAGCTCAACACCGCAGGTCTCACATCCGCCCTCGTTCACCGGCCGCCAAGGCCTCGGCGTGGAACGGCAGGCCCTCCACCTCCGCCAACGTGCCCGCAGCGCGGGCCAACTTCACGTAGCGGTGCGGGGCCACCCGCACCACCGCCGTGCGGTGGACAAAGTCCCACACACCCAAAGGGGAGGCAAAGCGGGCTGCCCGGGCCGTGGGAAGGACGTGGTTGGAGCCCACCACGTAATCCCCTAGGGTCACCGGGGTGAAGGTGCCCAGGTACACCGCCCCCGCCGCCGTGATGCGATCCGCCCAACGCTGAGGCTCCTCCACCAACAGCTCCACGTGCTCGGGGGCGATGCGGTTCACCGTCTCGCAGGCTTGCTCCAAGCTTTCCGCCACCAGCACCGTGCCCCACTGCTTGAGGGCCGCACGCACCGGTGCTTCGCGGGGTACCGTCCGCAAGCGCGCGCGCAGCCGAGCCACCACCTTTTCTGCAAGGGCTTGGGAGGTGACCACTGCCACTGCCACCGCGTCGGGGTCATGCTCCGCCTGGGCCAGCAAATCCGCCGCCACCACCGCCGGATCGGCGTGACCATCCGCCACCACCACCACCTCCGAGGGGCCTGCAATGAGGTCCACATCCACCAGGCCAAACAGGGCCCGTTTGGCGGCGGTAACCCACCGCCCCCCCGGTCCCACGATCTTGTCCACCGGCGTCACCGACTCGGTTCCCAAGGCTAGGGCTGCCACGGCGTGGGCCCCACCCATCAGGTACACTTCGCGGAGCTCCAAGCGCTTCAAGAGGTAACGCAGGTGGGGTGAGCTCAAATAGGCCCGCGGCGGGCAAGCCACCGCAATGCGCTCCACCCCTGCCACCCTGGCGGGAACCGCGGCCATGAGCAAGCTGGACAGGTATACCGCCCCACCCCCGGGCACGTACACGCCCACGGAGTTCAGGGGCCGGACACGGATGGCCAACTCGTCCCCTTGCAAGTCCACCGTGTACCCCTTGGGCCGCTGCGGTTCGTGGAAAGCCTGCAGGTTGGTGAGGGCCAGCTCCACCGCTTCGGAAAACTCAGCTCCCACCTCCTCCTCGGTGGGTGGCTCTGGGGCCAACTTGAGCTCGGCTGGGGGAATCCCTTTGAGGTCAAACTTGCGCACGTAGGAGGACAACGCCCGGTCACCTCGTTTGGCCACATCGGCGATGATGGCCCGCACCTTGTCCTCCAGGCGCGCATCCCACAACGCCCGCCCCCGTCCTTCCAGAGCTCGGACCACCTTCTCCCCTCGTTCCTCAGACAAACGCACGATTTTCATAGCCACCTCCCAAGCCATGCATGAGCGTTCGCACCTCTGAGCCCCGCGTCACCCACGAGGCCCGGTTCACCACAAAGTAAGGCGCTACCTGAAGCCACCGCTCCACGATCACGAGGTCATTCTCCCGCAATGTCCTTCCGGTTTCTACCAAGTCCAGGACGAAGGGTGCCAATTCTAAGGTAGCCGCCAGCTCCACCGATCCGGCCAAGGGGATCACCTCGGCCCACAGCCCGCGCTGGGACACAAGCTTTTGCCCCAGGCGCGGATACTTGGTGGCAAGGCGAAAGGGCTTGGCCAGCGAAGGGAGCGGTACGCCGGCGCGTGCGAGCAGGCACAGGCTGCAGTGGCCAAAGGGCAAGCGGTAGACCCGCAACAGGTCTACCCCTGACTCCAAAATGTGGTCCAAGCCAACAAAACCCGCATCCGCCACCCCTTGAGACACATAGGCGGGGACGTCGGCGTCCTTGGTCAGTACCAAGCGCCATTGGTGGTCGGCAAACACCAGACGACGGGAGTTTTGCGCCGCCTCCGCCGCCAGGGAAATGCCACTGGCCTGCAACAGGTCAAGAACGGGCTGCAGCAAACGGCCCTTTGGTAAGGCGAGGGTCAGCATTGGGCCTCCAGAACCACCTGCTCCACCGCCACCGTGGCCCCCACCCCCGGCAGGCTCCTGTCCCGCGCGGGGACCTGATACTCACCCCCAGAGGCCACCAGAACCCGCCGGCGCCGTCCCCACACGGAGAAGATCACTCCGTGGTAGTACCGCCCCACGGCGGGAAGCGCCGCCTCCAACTGGGCCGTGGCCCCCGCCGCCCACACCTCGTCCGCGGCCCCCCGGAGTTGTTCCCAGCGTTGCTGGCCGGCAAAAAAGCGCACCCACCCTTCCCCCTCCCCCAAGATCGCTTGGCGTAGGTAACGCTCTCCCTCCCCCCGGACGCCTATTTGCTCCACCAGGGCATCCACATCCTTGGCCACCATCAGCTGCAAGAGCTCCGCGTCCGGCGGCTCTTCCAGGAGCTGGGTGAGGATCTCACGTCCCAGCTCGGCGTGGGTGACGGTCACCACCAGATCGCTGGGATCCAACCCCAGGTGGCGCAACAGGCCCAACAGGACCCTTAGCGCCGTCGCAGCGTGGTCGCCACCCAGAAAGGACTCAAAGCCCAACTGGCACAGCTCCGCCACCCCACGGAGCCGAGCGCCCGCAGGCCGTGCCACTTCGCCGGCGTAACACACACGCAAACAGGACTCTTGGTCACTCTGGCGGACCACCAGCTGGCTCACCAGCGGGGTGAAGTCGGAACGCACCGCCCACAGGTTGCCGGCCCAATCCACAAAGCGAAAGCCGACCGACTCTTCGCCGTTGGCGGGATACACCAACGGCACCATCACCGGCGTAAACCCCTGCGCCGCCAACCACTCCAGCCCTCGGTGCTGGGCGGTGAACAGCCCCGAGGCGTTGACGGAGTATCCCGGCTGTACCGTCACTGGGCCTCCTTAAGGCCCAAGGCCGCGGCCATGGCGGTCACCGGAGGGGCCACGCCGGTCATGGCGGCAAACTGTGAGACACCTTGATACAAAAGCACTTCTTTGCCCGAGACGTAATCCCACCCCCGCTCCTCCGCCAACCGCTGCAACCTGGTGGGTCGGTCGCCGTAGGGAAGGTCCACCACCACACACCCAGGAGGGAGGTTCACTTGCTCCAAGAGGGGATCCTCCTCCCCGTCGACCCCCGCGGGGGTGGCATTGATGAAGGCCACCACCCCCTTCAGCTGGTGCGGTGCCACCAATCGGGCGCCGAAACGAGCGGCCAAGGCGGCGCCCTTGTCCTGGTGACGTGCCACCAGCAGGAGGCGGCTGCCGGCCAGCTGAAGCGCCACCAACGCGGCCCGCGCCGCCCCACCCGTTCCCAGCACCGCCACCGCTGCCCCCGCCAAGCCCACCCCGGCCTCCATCAACACGCGGGTGAGCCCGTCCACATCGGTCAAATCACCCACCACTTTGGCAGGCCGGGGTAGCACCGTGTTGACCGCGCCCGCTCGCTGCGCTCGCGGTGCCAGGATATGGCAGGCGCTGGCGGCCTGCTCTTTCCACGGCATGGTGACGGCAAAGCCCCCCACATTCAGACCCATTGCTTCCAACGGGCCCAACCCTACCGGTTGCAGCAGGGTGCGCAGCTCCTCCTCGTTGGCCACCGTAAGGGGAACAAAGGCGTAAGGGAGGCCGAGGAAGCGATAGCCGGCGGCGTGCATGCGCGGGGACCAGGAGGTCTGCACCTGCGTGCCTAAGACGGCAAAAACCCTCCGAGGTCTTCCGGTGAGGTGACCCACCAGGGCGGAAAAATCCCCCACCGAAAGCTGTCCCGGAGCCACCGCCGCGCCGCGCTCCCAGGCCCCGTAGGCCAGGGGAGCACTGAGAAAAGGTCCGAGAAGGCGAGTGGCGATGCCCTGCTCCCCCTGGGCGAACAGCACGCAACGGCGCTGTCCGTTGCTTCCCCGGCCCAGGGCATGGGCCAAACCCAGCACCGCCAGCACATCCGCAAGGGAGCGGGCAGTGGGGACCAGCTTGAGGTACCGGGTCCCCAGGGATAAGAGGCTCGCCGCCTGTTCGTCTAGGTCTTTCGGGGTGTGATCCCAGTGCCGGGAGAGGAGGGCGCGCTCCGGGGGGATGAGGCTCCGCAAAAGAGGCAGGTCGTGCACCGCCTCCAGGTCCACTAAGGCCGGATTCAGGGACAGCGCCCGTTGGAAAAAAGCCCTGCGCGCCACCGGATCGTTGGGGCCTCGCCCCCCTTGGTCCTCGGACCTGAGGGTGAGGATGACGGGGAGAGGGCATGCCCGCACCAAATCGGCCAAGGGCACCTCCGGTGGGAGGAGATCAGCCCGTAGCTCCACCATGTGGGCCCCGGCCGGCGGATGGGCAATGGTCCTTTGCAGCTCACCGGAGCTTATACCGCCAAAGCTGGCTACCAACTCCATAAACGAACCTCCCCGCCGCGGCCGGCGGGGAGGTGGAAGTGCGTCCTGGGTTCCCCGCTCGGCCACGCGGCGCGAGCGGGGTATGCCGCTCTAGCGCCGCACTGGCACCCAATACCAATGCCAGCAGTTGCGACCCAGAGCGACCACCGAGTTGCTCATCAGAGGCTACCTTACTGCTCTCCACGCCCGCTGTCAAGCCGGCCGGGACCCTCCAGGGGGTCTCTTCTCCGCTTATATGACCAAAACGGAGTTAAGCCAACAATAGTAAATCGTCTTCCCTTTTTTGTCGTATCTTGACAAATAGAGAACAAAAATTTACAATGGCAACGATGAGGTACCTGGCCTGGCGCTGAAGAGCTTCCAGCTCCCCCGGGTGGGGAGGCGGGACAACGAACCACCAACATTGCGCCTACCTTTACACCTCAGCCGACCGAGGACCGCCCCTTCCCCCTGGGCCCAACCGGCGACATCGTGATGAGAAAGGAGGAAACCTATGAGGCTCAAGCCTCTGATGATCATGTGGATCACCGCAGTAGCAGCCACCTGGGTAAGCGCGGGGCAGAAGCCACAGGAGCTAGCCTGCGCCAGTTGCCATGAAACAGCGGTGGACAGCTTTGCCCACAACGTGCACGCCCGTGTGGCTGCCTTTGAGACTCCCAGTGGTGTTACAGGTTGTGCTTCCTGCCACGGCAACGTCCTGGAACACCAGGAGAGTGGGGACCCTGCGCTGGTGCACCGCTTCGGCAAGGACCGCGAAGCCGATAGCAGAGTCTGTCTGCAATGCCATGGCCGTGGAAGTAAAGTGGACTTTGCCGGCAGCCTCCACGCCCAGGAGGCGAGCTGCTCTTCCTGCCACAAGGTCCACGGAAGGTCAAAAGCCACGGATACCTGCGCCAGCTGCCACGCCGACGTTAAATCACAGCTCTTGGCGCCCTCCCATCACCCCATCCGGGAAGGGGGCATGACCTGCGCCTCCTGCCATGACGTGCACAGTTCGCGCCCAGCCATGTTAGCGGTGGAGGGGCGAGTGAACGACCTGTGCGTCACCTGTCACGCGGAGAAGGAAGGGCCCTTCATCTTCCAGCATGACCCAGTGGAGGAGGACTGCATGATCTGCCATCAGCCCCACGGTTCCACGGCCGACAACCTCCTGGTGGCCAACGAACCCTTCCTCTGCATGCAGTGCCATGAGTTCCACTTCCACGTGGGACAAAAGGCCCGATCGGAGGCACCCACCTACACCGTGGGTGGGAAGGTGTACCGCAACGTCCTTGGGGTTCACGGGTATCGCCAGGCCTTCTCCACCAAGTGCACCCAGTGCCATACGCAAATTCACGGCTCCGATTACCCGTCTCAAGGGATTAGCAGCCGTGGGAAGTCCTTGACCCGTTAAGGAGGCGGCCATGAAAACGCTTATGAAACTCTTTGCATGTTCCCTTGTCCTGCTCTTCCCCGTGGCCCTGACCGCCCAAGTGACGGGCACGGTGCAGATTGGCGGCCATAGTGCTGTGGAAAAGGACAATCCCGCCAGAGCCGCCGAGTACTCAACCACAGAATCGGGACCCGATGCCGCCGTTTCCCTACAGTACCAAGGCCAAGGGTTTTTCCTCGCGGTGGAGAGCTCGGCTCTGGCCACCGACCGCCAGGACCACGCGTTAACCTTCGAACTGGGCCGGATGGTGCGCTCCCACACCACCTTTTCCAAACTCCCCCACCGCTTGGTCCACGACACACTGCCCAACTTGGCCGGCTCCATCTCCGACGTGAAGATCGTGTACGGCGAGGACCTGGATCCCACCGCTCAATACGGGATCCGCTACGACCAGCTCACCAACCATACCCAGTTCCAGTTCCCCGGTGCCGGCTGGCTGACCCTCAGCACCCATTTCCGCGAGCAGTGGCGGCAAGGACAGGTGCAGAGCCTGTCGGTGGCCCACTGCTACAACTGTCACGTGGTGAGCCAAACCCGCGCCTTGAATCACCATACTAAGGACGCGGGCATTTCCGCTGCCGCCACGGTGGCTAACTTCACCATCAAAGCCACCGCCAGCAGCCGCGATGCTCGGGAGCGGGAAGGCCCACCGCTGCGGCTGTACAACCGCGCCCAACATCCGGCCCTGCGCACACCGCTTTTTGACGACCGCGCCACCTACGACAGCCGCAACGGCCCGTTGCCCTACAACTGGTATCCCACCCAGGAGAAAGAAACCTACAAGCTCACCGTCACCAACCCCAACTTAGCCGGCTTTTCCCTGCTCTTTTCGGCCGCTTCTTCGCAGCTGACCAATACCCACACCGGCAACCAGGTGGAATACGACGGGCTGAGCTTATCTTTCGCGCGCAAGCTCTCCCAGCGTGCTCGCCTGGCCCTCTTTCTCCGCTCCTACTCTTTTGAGTCCACCCCCTACTTCTACGACTCCCCCGAGCCGGTGGCGGTGGCTGGTCCTTACGCGGGCAAAACCTACCGGCAACAGTACGGCTTTGATCCCGACTACCTGCGCCTTTCGGCGTTGGACCGGGACGTGCTGGAGGGAACGCTTCGCCTCAGCTACAAGCTTGGCAAGGGCACAACCCTCTTGGGGCAGTACCAGATCCGGCAATTGGACCGTGTCCACGTGGAAGTGGCTCCGG
>JANXCP010000063.1 GCA_025060245.1 Thermoanaerobaculum sp.
TACTCCAGAATCTCGGTGACGGTGCCGGCGCCGACGGTTCGGCCGCCTTCGCGGATGGCGAAGCGCAGGCCCTGTTCCAGGGCAATGGGGGTGATCAGCTCCACCTCAATCTCCACGTTATCCCCAGGCATCACCATCTCCACCCCAGAGGGCAACTTCACACTCCCCGTCACATCCGTCGTCCGAAAATAAAACTGCGGCCGATACCCATTAAAAAACGGCGTGTGCCGACCCCCCTCCTCCTTCGTCAACACGTACACCTGCCCCTTGAACCGAGCATGCGGCGTAATGCTCCCAGGCTTCGCCACCACCTGCCCCCGCTCCACCTCGCTCTTCTCCGTCCCCCGCAACAACACCCCAATGTTGTCCCCAGCCTGCCCCTGATCCAACAACTTCCGAAACATCTCTACACCCGTCACCACCCGCCGAAACGTCGGCCGAAACCCCACTATCTCCACCTCATCCCCAACCTTCACCACCCCACGCTCCACCCGACCCGTCACCACCGTCCCACGCCCAGAAATCGAAAACACATCCTCAATCGGCATCAAAAACGGCTTGTCAATATCCCTCACCGGCTCCGGCACGTAACTGTCCAACGCCTCCATCAACTCCCAGATACACCGCGCATCCGGATGATCCGGCCGATCCACCATCCCCGCCTTCAACGCACTCCCACGGATCACCGGCACCTCATCCCCAGGAAAATCATACTGACTCAACAACTCCCGCACCTCCAACTCCACCAAATCCAATAACTCCGCATCCTCCACCTTGTCCACCTTGTTCAAAAACACCACAATGTACGGCACCCCCACCTGCCTCGCCAACAAAATATGCTCCCGCGTCTGCGGCATCGGCCCATCCTCCGCACTCACCACCAAAATCGCCCCATCCATCTGCGCCGCCCCAGTGATCATGTTCTTCACATAATCCGCATGCCCAGGACAATCTACATGCGCATAGTGCCGCCGCTCACTCTGGTACTCCACATGCGACGTCGCAATCGTCAATATCTTCATCTCGTTCCGCCGACCCTGCGCAATCGACGCCTTCGCCACCTCATCGTACGACTTGTACTCCGCCAACCCCCTCATCGACAAAACCTTCGTAATCGCCGCCGTCAACGTCGTCTTCCCATGATCCACGTGCCCAATCGTCCCTACGTTCACATGCGGCTTCGTCCGTTCAAACTTCTGCTTGGCCATTTCCCTTTGCCTCCTTTTTCGCTAGCCTTCACTCCTCATCGGCGGCCGTCCAAGCCAGCCTGTTGCTGTTCCAAGGTTATGGAGCCCACGACCAGACTTGAACTGGTGACCCCGTCCTTACCAAGGACGTGCTCTACCGCCTGAGCTACGTGGGCCCACCCACTGCCTAACTTACCGGTGGAGCGGGAGACGGGATTCGAACCCGCGACCAACAGCTTGGAAGGCTGTGACTCTACCCCTGAGTTACTCCCGCAAAAAAATGGTGCAGGCGGATGGATTCGAACCACCGTAGGGCTAAGCCCGGCAGATTTACAGTCTGCTGCCATTGACCGCTCGGCCACGCCTGCACCCCTCCAAGTCCCGAACCTTCCCCGCGGGATGTGTTCGCCGACGCTGGAGCTGGCGAGGGGACTCGAACCCGTAACCTGCGGATTACAAATCCGCTGCTCTACCAGTTGAGCTACGCCAGCGTCTGCGTTCACGCCTCCGCCTCCAACTGCCAAAGAGCTCCCGCGGTGCACACCTACACCGACGGGGACAAGCACTCTACCACCACTTGCGGAGTAAATCAAGGGGTAGGGGGCGGGAAAAGGCAACAGCCGAGGCTAACGGAAAACAAAAAAAACTGAAGGCAGTCCACCGTGGGCGGCCTTCACTGGCAACGCTGGCAACTTTTAGACCGCCCACCGCCTTCCAACTGACCCCCTAGGGGAACACCACGTGGGGGATGTGCCCAGGAGCCAGGACCAGCACCCGGGAAATGGCCTCCCCGCGGCAGGGGTAAAGGGTCAAAGTAAAGCGTCCCTCGGGGAGAAAGTTGAACATGCCCGTGCGGGTCGAAAGGGGGACTGGCCCTGGCGGGTAGGCCACGGTGAGGGCCACGGGCCTGCCGGCGCCATCGGTGAGGCCCAACGCACAGGGGTTGGCTAACCCCTCGGCCACCTCCATGGAAAAGGATCGTGCCTGACGTGGGACCACGAGCTCCCAAGGACCTCCGGCCATCGCCGGTCCCCAGGCGGTGGCCAAAGCAAAGCCCGGTACCGCCACCACCAGCGCCCGCACGTCCTGGGCTGCTACGGGTAAGCGAAAAAGACCCGGCCCTTCGGGCCCTCGCTCCACCAGGAAATACCCCTGGGGGGTGAGGCAACCAAAGGTCACCCGTTGGGTGATGGGCTCCCCCAACGGGCTGGCGGTGAGGCGGACCAACGTCCCGCCGTGGTGGTTCAGCTGCAGCCGCACCGGCGGGTGCGCACCTCCGGTCATTTCCACCGTGTGGCTTGCCAGGGCACTGCCCTTCTGGGCGGTGACTCGCGCCACCCCCCGCGGGAGACGCCGAAAGGCAAAGCGTCCCTGGCGGTCGGTGAGGGTCTCCTGCAGCTTCTGCGGGGTGGCACCGCCCCAAACCGTCACCCACGCCTCCTCCACCGGCGCCCCACCGGCGTCCACCACCTCCCCTGACAGGCTGTTCCCCCACAGGCGGAACACCCGTTCCTGGGAGGCGTTGAGGGTCAGGGTTTCCGTCCACACGGTTTCACCCTGGGGTCCGACTACCGTCACCTGCCAGCTGCCGGGGCGAGGCAGCCGTAGGTGAAAGCCACCACCGGCGTCGGTGAGGGCCTCCACGGCGGGAGCCCGCACCTCGGCGGAGATGGCCGTCAGGCGCACGCGGAAACCGGCGGCGGGGTTTTCCCCTTCCAGGACCCGGCCAAAAAGCTCCAGGGGCGAAGGAAGTTCCAACGTAACGGACACCACCGGCTCTTCCCCCGTAATGTGGAGGATCTTCTGCGCGAGGCTGCCTGTAGTGCGGGCGTCCACCACGAACAGGTGCACGCTGCCCACAGGCACATCCGCCACGCTAAAGGTTCCGGTCCTATCCAGCGGAACGTCTCTGCCCACCGTCCCGGGAGCGGTGAGGCGCAAAAGCAGCTGCGCTTCCGGGTAGGCGTCCACCCCCCGCACCTGTCCTTCCAGGCGCACCCCTCGCGCCAACGCCACCTCCACCCGCACCTCCTCCTCCCCCTTCTCCACCTGAAACGACCGGAAGACCGGCACAAAGCCCTCAGCCCTCACCTCCAGCGTACCTCCACCGGCCGGCACCCCGGAGAGGAGGCAGCTGCCCACCCCATCGGTGACGCACTCGGGCAGCGGCACCGTTCCCCCCGCCCCGGGGCGCAGGTGCACCCAAGCGCCCTGCACGGGGGTGCCGGATCCCCGCTCGCTCACCACCACCCGCACCGCGGCTCCAACCCGCAAGATCACGGTTTTCACCGTCACCTCCGGCGACAGCTCCAGCGCGTCCTCCCAGGGCAGGAACCCCTTGGCTTCCACCTGCAGGCGGTAGGACCCTGCGGGCAGGCCCGGCAAGGCCAACTCCCCCTGGGCGTCCGTCACCCCCACCCGGTCGCTGCCCAAGGCGTAGGCGCTCCTGGCCTCCAACCCGGCTTCCAACAGCCGCACCCACGCCCCTTCCACCGGTCGCCGACGTGGGTCCCGCACCTGCACCGTCAGCTCCGCACCTGGTTGCAGGCGCACGACCAGCTCTTCCCCGGGGGGTTCCCGTAAGATTTGGCGAAAGAGGGCAAACCCCGGCGCCTGCACCCGCAGCTGGAGGGGGTAGCCCAACCAGGTGGAAAGGCAGCCACGGCCGTCGGGCGATTCCACGCTGACCGCAGGCCCCTCTTCAACGGACGTGCGGGTGCCATCCCCCACCCAATCCACAGCCATGCGGAAGCGCTCCACCGGCCGTTCGTCCCCCTCGCGCACCACCCGGGCGCAGAGAGATCGCGCCAGCTGCAGGTGGATTTCCCGGTCCAAGAGGGTCTCCGCCAACCCATCCTGGTGCCAGAGGAGGAAACCCGCCGCCCGCACCACCACGCGCAGGGGGATCCGAGGTGGTGGCGCGGGGAAGGTCACGCGCCCGGCCGCGTCGGTTTGACCTTCCTCCGCCAACACCCCCCCAACCCACAGCTCCACGCGGGCCCCGGCGACGGGGGCCTCGGTGGGGCTCAGGACCCGTACCCAACGCACCGCGGTGTTGCGTTGCACCTGCCAAAAGACGGGGCCTTCTGGCTGCAGGACCACCAGCCACGGCCCCAGCCCCGCCAAACCCGCGCCAGCCACCACCGCCCCGTGAATGGGTACCGTTTCCTGCCAACGGCCCTGGGGATCCAAGCGCTCTAAGAGGGGGGAGCCGGCCACCTGCCACCAGATCTCCCCCGACGCGGTGGTGGCCAACCCGCTGGTTACCTGGAGCAGCTCGCAGGTGACGCACCCCTCCTCCCCCCAGGGCTTGGGTTGGCGCAGCCGCCGCTCCTGCTCCCTCCCCAGTTGCACCCCTTGGCGCGAGGTGAGGCGTTCCTCGGCCCGCAGGGTTCCCGCCCCGTCCCAGAGGGCCACCAACGGCCAAAAGGCGTGAGCAGCCACCAGGCCCCCCGTCTTCTCCTGGGGCGCCAAAAGCCACGTGTTTTCCACCGCCTCCAGGCCACGCAGTGAGGCTTTCCGCCGCGCTCCAAAGCGGCCCAACACCTGTCCCCCTACCCCTAGGCGGGCGAAGGGGTGCTGAGGGTGATGGGGCGTGTTGACCACCAGCACCTCACCGGAGAGGGCAGCGGCGAAGGCGACCCTGTCCTCCAAGGGCCAGGGGCCCTGCCATTGATCACCCACCAGGCGCCAGAAACGATGCTGGGGTGCGGAAATCAACCAGGTTCCCGCCTCACCGAAGGGGGCCAAACCCACAAAACCCCGCTCCATCGCGGAAAGCTCCAGCTCTGGCGGTAGCGCCCAAGCTCTTTGTTGCCACGGCTCCTTTTGCCCGGCCGGGACAAGACGCCAGACCCGGACCCGCCGCTGCCCGACATCCAGGACCCACACGGCCCCCCCGCCACCGGCTACCCAAGCCTGGGGTTGGGTGGGGGAGGTCTCCAGGGGGGCGGAAAAGGGGAAGGTATGGACGGGTTGCAGACCGGGCGCGGGGGGGCGGCCGCCCCCCCCGCTGGTGGCGAGGGCTGCAGCCAAGAGCATGGAACATCCCGGCATGCGATCCTCCTGGACCTTCAAGGGTTTTGCTCATCCGGGGGCGGGGTCTCACCGCCGCTGCCGCAGGTCACCACACGCGTCACCGTCTGCCGGCAGAAAGGCCCGCAGGATTCCACCCACTGGCAGGTCGCAGAACCGCTCCCCGCGGTACAACTAGGCACAGGACAAACGCTACTGGCCGAACAACCCACAGCCCCTCCCCCTGGGCAGGAGGCGGTGACGGAGCAGGAGCCACCTCCACCTTGCGCCGTGCTCAAATTTGCCGTAACGAAGACCAACACCCAAACAACTAGGTCTTCTGGCCTCCACAACCTCCCTCTCTCTTCGCAGCGCCCCTCTGTGTTCCAGAACCCTCCTTCGCTTGGCATTCTCTCTCTCTCGTCAAGAGGGGATTGCGGAAGCCGAAGGGTGCTTGGGGCGTGGTGCCAATGCGGTGCCAGCACCAGGTCATGCCCAGCGGCGCCGCCACTCCCAGGCCAAGATCCCACAGGCCACGGCCAGGTTCAAGGACTCCACCTGGGGGTTGAGGGGGATCGCCACCAAACCGTCCAGGAAGTGGCGGGTCTTGGCCCGCAACCCCACCTCCCCACCTAGACACAGGACCAACCGTTCGGGCAACTGCTGCGGCAACGGCTCCCCTCGGGCATCCGCCCCTAGCACCGTAAAACCCGCGTCTTTGGCCTGGCGGGCCCAGTCCCCCAAGGAACCCACCCGCGCCACCCGCACCAGGGGCAAGGTCCCCGCCGCCACCTTGGCGGCCGCACCACCCAGGGGAGGAGGGTGAGGGCCCGCCACCACCACCCCGCCCAGGGAAAAACCCGCCACCACGCGGATGACCGCCCCTAAATTGTGGGGGTCTTGGACACCGTCCAAGCCCACCAAGCACACAGGGGAAGGCAAGGAGAGCAGATCCTCACCGGCGAGGAGGGGCTGGGGAGCAAGGCGAGCGGCAAAGCCGTTATGGGCCGCCCCGCCGGCGACGCGGTCCAGCTCGTGACGCGGCACGGTGGCAAAGCGCACCCCGACGCGGCGGGCCAATGTCAGCACCTGGGCAGCGCGGTTCCCCCCCACACCTTCTCCCACCCACACCACCTCTACCCGCCCTGGCTCGCCCTGCAAGGCGCCCACCACCGCGTGGTAGCCCACGATCCAGTTAGCGCCGTGCAAGGAGCACCACCGCTGTAGCCGCAATCCCCTCCCCGCGGCCCACAAACCCCAAGCCCTCGGTGGTGGTGGCCTTGACGTTCACCGCCGAGGGGGGCAGCGCCAACAGCTGCGCCAGAGAAGCCACCAGGTCGCTGCGATAGGGTGCCAGTCGCGGCTCTTCTGCCAGCACCGTGAGGTCGCAGTTGACCACACGCCATCCCTTTTCCTCCGCCCGCGTCAAGGCAAACTCCACGAACCGCCGGGAAGGAGCGCCAGCCCATTGGGGATCGGTGGGAGGGAAGTGCAGGCCAATGTCCCCTTCCCCACAGGCACCCAGCAACGCATCGGTCACTGCGTGGAGCACCACATCGGCATCGGAATGGCCGGCCAACCCCCGCTCGTGGGGGATGGGGATGCCGGCCAGAACCAACGGCCGTCCCGGCACCAACGGGTGCACGTCAAAGCCTTGCCCCACCCGCAGGTCGGGGGGGAATAGACCGGCCAAAAGGCTCACATCCTCGGGTTGAGTGACCTTGAGGTTGCGCGGGTCCCCGGGCACGGCCATCACCTTAAACCCCTGGCTTTCCAGCAACGCCGCCTCATCGGTCCAGCTCTCACCTCCCGCTGCCGCCCAGGCCCGGCGCAAGAGCCCCACGCGGAACACCTGCGGGGTGAGGGAGCGCACCAGCCGCTCCCGAGGCCAGGTGCGCACCACCTCCCCTTGGTCCGTCACCTCTTTCACCGTATCACCCACCGGCGCCGCCAGCACCGCCGCACCGCACCCTTGCGCCGCCTGGACCACCCGCCGCACGTCCTCCGGCGGCACGAACGGCCGCGCGCCATCGTGAATAACCACCAACGCTTCGTCGTCTAGATCCAGGGCCTCCACACCGTGGCGAACCGAATCTTGCCGCTGGGCACCCCCCGGAACCACCCTCAAGGGCCCCCACTGGGTCAACTCCTCCCTCCGCGCCGGCAGGTCTTCGGGCCGGACCACCACCACCGTTGGTACCTGCGGCAGGGCTGAGCGCAAACACGCCACGGCTCGCTGCAGGACGGTCATCCCCCGCAAAGGTACGGCTAACTTGTCCGAACCAAAACGGCGGGAAGACCCCGCCGCCGCCACCACCACACCCATTTGTGCCACCGCTTCCCCAACCGACTGTGGGTTCACACTTCCAGGATCTCCTTTTCCTTGGCCTCCAGGATCTTGTTGATGGTCTCAATGTGATCGTCGGTGATCTTCTGCACCTCGTCTAAACCCCGGTGCATATCGTCTTCGGAGATCTTCTTCTCCTTTTCCAGCTTCTTGATGGCGTCGTTGGCGTCCCGCCGCACGTTGCGCACCGCCAGACGCGCCCGTTCCGCGTACTCGTGGGCGAGCTTCACCAGCTCCTTGCGCCGCTCCTGGGTAGGGGGAGGAACCGGCAACTTGATCACCTTGCCGTCGTCCACGGGGTTGAGCCCCAGGTTGGACCTTTGAATGGCATGGACAATGGCCGGTAGCACCGTAGGGTCCCAGGGTTGGATCACAATGAGGCTCGGCTCGGGAATGGACAGGGTCGCCACCTCGTTAAGGGGCGTAGGTGTACCGTAGTACTCCACGCGGATATGGTCCAAAATGCCCAGGTTCGCACGCCCGGTGCGCAGGGTCTTGAGCTCGTCCTTCAGCACCTCCACCGCTTTATCCATGTGGGCTTTGGCTTCCTTAATGACCTCCTTCATCCTTTACCCCTCCTTCCCCGCCGTGAGCGGCGCGGTCATTGTATCGGTAGGAGGCTCAACTTCGGCAACGGTGGAACCCACATCCTCACCCAACACCACCTTCTTGATGTTGCCGGGGACGCGAATGTTGAAGATGCGAATGGGGATCTTAGCGTTTTGGCAAAGGGAAACGGCAGCCGCATCCATGATGCACAGTCCCCGCTCTAACAGGTACTGGTAGGAAGCGTTCTTCACCAACACCGCCCCCACTTCCCGCACGGGGTCGGCGGTGTACAGCCCGTCCACCTTGGTCCCTTTGAGGAGGGCGTCGGCGTGAATCTCACTGGCCCGCAGGGCAGCCGCGGAATCGGTGGTGAAAAACGGGTTTCCGGTGCCAGCGGCCAGGATCACCACCCTTCCTTTTTCCAAATGGCGAATGGCCCGGCGCCGGATGAAGGGCTCCGCCACTTGCCGCATCTCAATGGCCGTGAGCACCCGCGTGTGGCATCCCCGCTGTTCCAGGGCATCCTGCAAAGCCAAGGCGTTGATGACCGTGGCGAGCATGCCCATGTAGTCCCCGGTCACCCGCTCTAAGCCCTGCTCGGTGGCGGCAATGCCGCGGATGATGTTGCCCCCACCGATGACGATGGCCACTTCCACCCCTAAGCTGTGCACCTCGGCGATCTCGCCAGCCAACTGGGGGAGAACCTCCGGGGCGATCCCGAAGGGCTGACTGCCCATGAGGACCTCCCCGGAGAGCTTCAGCAACACCCGGCGGTACACCGGCTGCTGGCCCATCACTCCCCCTGCGCGACCCCTTCACCCAGCCGGAAACGGGCAAAACGCGCGACCCGGATGTTTCCCCGCTCGGCCAGAATCTCCTTCACCTTCCGGTTTGGGTCCTTGACGAAGGGCTGCTCCACCAGGCACACCTGCTCGAAAAACTTGGCCAATTTACCCTCGGCAATTTTTTCCTGGACCGCCTCAGGTTTTCCCGCAGCGGCCGCCTGGGCCTTGGCGATTTCCTTTTCTTCCTTGACCACTTCCGCCGGCACCGAGGCTGGATCCACAAAACGGGGTTCTGCTGCGGCCACCTGCATGGCTACGTCCTTCACCGTTTCCTCGTCGGCGCTAGCCGAGAGCTCCACCACCACGCCAATTTTTCCGCCCATGTGGAGGTAGGAGCCCATCTTCATCCCCTCCGCCGCTTCCCAATGCATGGCCCGGGACAGGACGATGTTCTCACCAATGGTGGCGATATGGGAGGCGATGACCTCCGCCACGGTGTGACTGGTGTCGCCGATAAACGGCCGAGAAGCCAAGGCGGCCGCGTCGGTCACCTCCTCTTTCATCGCCTGTTCGGCTAGCGCCTGCACCAGCTTTTGGTACTGCTCCGTGCGCGCCACAAAGTCCGTCTCGCAGTTGAGCTCCACCATCCCCGCCTTCTTGCCGCAGGGGGACAAGGCCACGGCTACCAAACCGTCCTTCGCCACCCGACCTGCCTTTTTCGCCGCCGCTGCCAGCCCCTTCTTGCGCAAGATCTTGATGGCCTCCTCCATGTCGCCACCAGCTTCCACCAGAGCCCGCTGGCAATCCATCATCCCCGCGCCGGTCTTTTCCCGCAGCTCCTTGACTGCTTGCGCTGAAACTGTCATCGCTTCCTCCTTTTTCGTCAAAAAGCCCTGCGCAACGCAGGGCCTTTCATCGCTTAACCATCGCGCCGCCCTTAGCGCTCGTAAAGCTCCGTTTCGTCGTAATCGTCCAAGGTGTCGTCCAGGGACGGCAACTCCGCAGCCGAAGGCTCCTCCTCCCTCACCGTCACAGGTCGGGCAGCCAGCTTGGCCCGCACCTCCTCCTCGCGCCCTTCAATCATCGCCAGCCCTTCCAGGATGGAATCGGCAATGCGCGAGGTGAAGAGCTTGATGGCGCGAATGGCATCGTCATTGCCCGGAATGGGGTAATCCACCAGGTCCGGATCGCAGTTGGTGTCTACCAACGCCACTACCGGGATACCTAGCTTCGCCGCCTCCTTCACCGCGTTGTGCTCTTGGTTGGTATCAATCACGTAGAGGGCATCGGGCGGCCGTTCCATTTCGCGAATACCGCCCAGGTTCTTCTCCATCTTCGCCCGCAGCCGCTCCAGGCGAATCCGCTCCTTTTTGGTCATTTGGGAATCTTCCGCTGCCAGTTGCCGCTCAATGTCCTTGAACTTTTCAATGGAGCGCCGTATGGTGGTGAAGTTGGTGAGCGTTCCGCCTAGCCAGCGGTTGGTGACGTAAAACATCCCGCAGCGGGTTGCCTCCTCTCTCACCACGTCTTGGGCCTGCCGCTTGGTCCCGACAAACAACACCGTGCCACCCGAGGCCGCCACGTCGCGGACAAACGCCGAAGCTTCTTCAAAGAGCTGCAGCGTCTTCTGCAGGTCCACGATGTAGATACCATTGCGCTTGCCGAAAATGTACGGGCGCATCTTGGGGTTCCAGCGCCGCGTCTGATGGCCAAAATGAACGCCAGCCTCGAGCAGCTCTTTCATGGAAACTGAAGCCACGATGATGCTCCTTTCCTTATTTCTAGCGCTTGGAGAACTGGAACCGACGGCGGGCTTTGCGCTGACCGTACTTCTTGCGCTCCACCTCGCGCGCATCGCGGGTCAAGAACCCCGCCGCCTTGAGGCGCGGGCGCAGCTCCGGGTTGAACTCCACCAAGGCCCGCGACAGCCCGTGGCGAATGGCTCCCGCCTGACCCGAAATACCGCCACCGGCCACGTTGACGTAAACATCAAACTTGTCCGCCGTTTCGGTGATCAGAAGCGGTTGCCGGATAATCATCTTCAGCACACGGCTGGGAAAGTACTCGTCAAACTCGCGTTTGTTGACGACAATTTTTCCTGTACCCGGACGGAGGTACACGCGAGCCGTTGCTGTCTTGCGCCGTCCAGTCCCGTAATACTGAATCATGACCCTTTACTCCCCTTTACGCCTTTACCTTGATTGGCTGCGGCTGTTGTGCCTGATGCGGGTGATCGGGTCCCGCGTACACCTTGAGCTTCCCCAAGAGCTTCCGGCCCAAGCGATTTTTCGGCAGCATCCCCCAAACGGCGTACCGCACGAGACGCTCGGGGGTCTTCTCGCGCAGCTCGCGGGCGGTGGCCTCTTTCAGGTGCCCGGGATCACCGCTATGGCGGTAGTACTTCTTGTCCTCCCATTTGTGACCGGTGAGCTTCACCCGCGCCGCGTTGACCACCACCACAAAGTCTCCCACGTCCAGACCCGGGGTAAATTGCGGCTTGTGCTTTCCCCGCAACAGCTTGGCCACCAAGGTGGAAAGCCGGCCCAGGACCACATCGGTGGCGTCCACCACGTACCAGTTCTGTTTCACCTCGCCGCTTTTGGGCACATACGTTTTCATTCGCAACTCCTTAACGCCCTACCCATGGCCCAACTGTGGTAAGCCCACAGGGGGAAGGCATTTTAGGCTACCGGTTCCACGATGTCAACAAAGTTGCCTTATCACAGCCGGCAACTTAGAAAAGGGGCAACCGGTCGGTGGCAAACCTTCGCCTTTCCCCACGCCGCCCCAAACCGCCGGGGGAGCGCACACCGTCCCCCAGCGGCGTACAACCTCACTTTAAGAGGCGGAAACCTTGCGTTGCTGCAACAAATAGAGGCCCAGCAGCGCCACCATCAGCAATAGCGTGGCAAACCCCGCCGGCCCGAGGGTCGGAATAGCCTCCATATCCTGCCGCTGATTGACGTCAGAGGCGGCATTGTTGGCCGGCGTGGGATCGACCATTCCCGCCGGTAAGTTCACCGTGACCGTGTTCACCATTGGCCCCATGGCGTAATGGCTAATGGTGGCGTTCACCGTGTAGGTCAACCAGGCGCCAACGGGCAAGTTCACCGTATCGTTGATGTTGCCGCTTCCGGAGGGGGTGCAGGTAGCACCCGCGCCGGAAGGAGTACAGGTCCACGAGGCCGAGGCAATTTGCGGCGGCAGGATGTCCACCACTGTTGCGCCGGTAACAGGAGCCGGGCCCAAGTTCGTCACGACGATGGTGTATACCAAGGTCCCGCCGGGGATGTAGAAGGTTCGGCCATCATCTTTGGTCACCCTCAGGTCCGCCTGCGGGTTCGGCTGGTCCGTGTCCGTCGCACTGTTGTTCGCCGGATTTCCATCCGCCGGATGACTCACATTCACCGTGTTCACCAAGTTCCCACTCGCCCCCGCCGCAATCTGCGCCACCACCGTGTACGTGATCGTCGACCCCGCCGGCATGCTCACCGTGTCCGTAAAGTTCGTACTGATCGGCCCCCCAGACCCACTACACGTCGCCCCACCCGTGACCACACACGTCCACACCCAACTGGTCACCTGTGCCGGAATGGCATCGCTCACCACCACCCCAGCCACATCGCTCGGACCCGCGTTCGCCACCACAATGGTGTACGTCACACTCCCACCAGGCACGTACTGCGTCTGCCCATCCGTCTTGCTCACCGACACGTCCGCCTGCGGGTTCGGCTGGTCCGTGTCCGTCGCACTGTTGTTCGCCGGATTTCCATCCGCCGGATGACTCACAT
>JANXCP010000064.1 GCA_025060245.1 Thermoanaerobaculum sp.
CTCATTGAGCTGCTCTACGCCGCCGAGCGCATGGCGGAGTTGGCGGCCGACCCGGAGATTTTGGACCCGCAGGTGCGTCAGCTCCCCACGGCTGTGCCCCAGGAGGGGGTGGGCGTGGTGGAAGCACCGCGAGGAACGCTGATCCACCATTACCAGACTGATCCGCACGGGGTAATCACCAAGGCCAACCTCATCGTGGCCACGCAGAATAACTCCGCCCGCATCGCCATGTCCGTGGATCGAGCCGCCCGCGCCCTCATCAAGAACGGCGAGGTCAACGACGGGCTGTTGAACATGGTGGAAATGGCCTTTCGTGCCTACGATCCCTGTCACGGCTGCGGCACCCACTCCCTGCCGGGGTCTATGCCGCTGGTAATCACCCTGGTGGGCCCTGCCGGCGAGGTGGTGCAGGAGTTGCGGCGGGACGGGTGAGCCGTCTACTGGTCCTGGCCTTAGGAAACGATTTGCTCGCCGACGACGCCGCGGCCCTGGTGGCCGCCCGCCGGCTGCGTGCCCTGCTGCCGCCCCAGGTGGTGGTGCGGGAAGCGGGAGAGGTGGGGATGGCCCTCCTGGAGGAGCTCGTAGGGTTTGAGGCGGCGCTGATCTTGGATACGGTGCAAACCGGTAGCCCCCCCGGCACGGTGCACCGCTTTGGCCTGGAGTCCTTGGCTCCGGTGGTGGCCCCGTCCCCCCACTGGGCCGGTTTGCCTGAGGTGAAGGCCTGGGCCGAGGCCTTGGGGTTGCCCTTCCCGCAAGAGGTGGTGGTACTCGCTTTGGAGGCGGAGGACCTCAGCACCCTGGGTGGCCCCCTCACCCCCGCCGTGGCGGCGGGGGTGGAAGAGCTGGTACGCCAGGCGCTGGCTGAGGTGGCAGTCCTTGGGCAAAGTCAAACCCCCCAGGTACACTACCCCCTATGAGCGGGCTACGTGCCGGAGACGTTCTTCCCCCTCACGCCGATTTACCCCAGTACTACGGTCCCGGTGGCAAACGAGGCTACGTCCAGAGGATCTTTGACGCTTCGGCGCCGGACTATGAGCGAGTGGAGCGCCTCATGAGCCTGGGCACAGGTTCCTGGTACCGGCGGCGGGCTCTGGCTCGGCACGGGTTGCCCTGTGGTCCCAAGGTTCTGGACGTGGCGGTGGGGACAGGTTTAGTGGCACGGGAAGTACAGCGTTTGGCGGGCGATGGCCTGCTGCTGGTGGGACTGGACCCCTCCCTGGGCATGCTGGCCCAAGCTCGCCGGCGATCGGCTCTCGCTGCCGTGGCGGGGTTGGGTGAAAGGTTGCCCTTTCCCGACCACACCTTTCACTGCCTGACCATGGGGTACGCCCTGCGCCATTTGCCTGACCTTCTAGCCACCTTTCGCGAGTTCTTGCGGGTGCTCAAGCCCGGGGGGAAGTTGCTCATGTTGGAAATCACCCCCCCGCGGCGGGGCTTTGGTAAGCTAACGCTAAAAGCGTACATCCGCACCCTCACGGCCACGGCTGCATGGTTGGTGACCCGCCACCGCACCACGGCGGAGCTGTGGCGGTACTTTTGGGACACCATGGAAGCCTGCGTTCCGCCGGAGGAGGTGATGCAGGCGCTGACAGCGGTGGGTTTTACCGCAGTGGACCGCTACGTGGAGCTGGGCATTTTCTCCGAGTACACGGCGCGTAAGCCAGAGGCCTAGCGCCGCGGATGCCAAGCCCCACCCGCCTTTGAGGCTCCGTCAAGGGGAAAGTTATCGTCTGCTGCTTGCCACTGCCGAAAAGGCAAAGGCCAGCTCGGCACCGAAAAGAAAAGCCAACCAAGACAACATGAGGGACATGAGGAACAGCAGCAACAGGCTCAAGGGGCCATAGATTAAGTCCAGCTGGGGCAGCAGGCGCCAGTAGACCACCACCGACCGCGAAATACCGGAAAGCAGGAGTGTGGCTACGCTCGCTCCCAAGAGGGCAGCGGACCAGGGCGGCTTACGCGGGGGTACCAGTTTGTAAACCAAGCACAGGACGAAAAGCCCCGCGCCGTGCCTGGCAAGCCAGGGGAGCACCCGCCAGAAAAGGCCTGTCCCTTGGCCCGGCAGGAGGCTGGAAAGGGTAAGAAGGGCTGCCAGCAGCAACGGCCCTACCAACAGCAAGGTCAGGAAGGAGGTCAGGCGCAGCCAGCGGCGACGCCGCCCGCCGGCCATGACGGCCAAGACCACATCCACTTGCCAAAGGGCGTTGAGGGCCGCGAGGAGGGAAAAGGCAAGGCCCAGTAAGCCCAGAGCTGCCGTTTTTCGCGTGAGGGTGGCCAAGGTGCCTTGCAGCTGTTGTGGGGAAAAGGGCAAGAGCTGCGCGAGCTGCGTCAGAACCTGTTCGGCCTTGGCCAGATCCACCTGGGAGGTGACGACGAAAACCACGCTGAACAATGGCACCAAGGACAGGAGGGTGGTGTAGGCCAGGGCAGCGGCGTGAAGGGGAAGGGAGTGCTGGGACAGCCGGCGGCGCAGCTCGGCCAGCAATAGGTTGAGGGTTGCCCTGGGACTGGTTACAGTGCCACGCTTTCGTGCCATTGGGGTATATGACACGGCCAACCCAACTGTTGCTGGATCAGTTCTTTCAGCGCCAGGGAGGCGGAGGGCTCACCGTGGGTTACGAACACCCGTTGGGGGGCCTGCGGCGCTTGGCGCATCCAAATGAGCAGCTCATCCCGGTCGGCGTGGGCAGAGAGGCAGCTGAGCTGGGCAATTTCCGCCCGTACCGGCACGTGCTCGCCGAAAATCTTGACCGTCGGCTCACCGTCTAAGATCCTGCGTCCACGGGTTCCCTTGGCCTGAAAGCCGACAAACAGCACGGTGTTGTGGGGGTGGGGAAGGCGGTGGCGGAGGTGGTGCAGGATGCGACCACCGGTGGCCATTCCTGAGGCGGAAATGATCACCGCTGGACCGGGGAGCGCGTTGAGGGACTTGGACTGCGCAACGGTGGTGACCACGGACAAGGTGGTGGGCGCAAAGGGATCCTCCTCCGCCCCCCGCTGTTGTGTTTCCGCGTCGTGTTCGGAGGTGGCCTGGCGGTACAGCGTCATGGCTTCTCGCGCCATGGGGGAATCGAGAAAGACTGGGGGAAGGGTGATCTCACCCTCATCCTCCAGCTCGCGTAGGTAGTACAGCACCTCCTGCGCTCGACCTACGGCAAAGGCTGGGATGAGCACCACCCCGCCCCGTTGGGTGGTCTTGCTGATGATCTCGGCCAAGGCCTCGCGGGGATCGCCGCCGTCATGCAGCCGGTCGCCGTAGGTGGACTCCACCACCAGGTACGTGGACCCGGGGAAGGGTTCGGGAGGTTGCAGGATGGGTACCTCATACCGTCCCACGTCACCGGAAAAGTAGACGGTCACGGGCTGGCCGTTGGCCCCTTTAAAACGTACCTCCACCGCCGCTGCACCCAAAATGTGGCCTTGCGGGTAGAAGGTAAAGGTGCAACCGGGATGGAGCTGGTGCGGCTGGGCGAAGGGCAGCGCCTGCAGGAGCCCCAGGGCCCGGGAGGCATCATGCGTGTCAAACAACGGCAAGGCCGGGGTGTGCTTGGTAGAGCCTACCTTGTTGGCATAGTGGGCTTCTTCCTCCTGCAGGTGGGCGGCGTCGGGCAGAAGGACCGAAAGGAGCCGCCTGGTAGACGGGGTGGTGTAGACCGGTCCGCTAAAGCCTTGCCGCACCAGCCGGGGGAGGTACCCGCTGTGGTCAATGTGAGCATGGGTGAGGATGACCGCCGAAAGGCTTTTCGGCTCAACAGGGAACGGTTCCCAGTTGCGTTGGCGGAGCTCCTTTTCCCCTTGAAAGAGCCCGGCATCAATGAGGTACCGGTGGCCGTGGACCTGGAGAAGGTAGCGAGAGCCGGTGACGGTCCCCGTGGCACCGAGAAACGTCAGCGTCGCCATGGGGTCAGTGTACGCCTTTGGGCAAAAAAGAAAAGGCGGGCGTTACCGCCCGCCTTGACCCCAGTTGGTGCAGGCTACCCGCGGGCTTTCTTCAGCTGTTCAGCCACAAAGGCCCAGTTAACCACGTTCCACCAGGCCTGAAGGTACTCGTTGCGGCGGTTTTGATACTTGAGGTAGTAGGCATGCTCCCACACATCAACCCCTAAAATGGGCTTATCTCCCTCCGAAAGCGGCGAATCCTGGTTAGCAGTGGAATAAATATCTAAAGAACCGGAGGGTTTGACCACCAGCCAGGCCCAGCCGGAGCCAAAACGTCCCATCGCGGCAGCGGTGAACTTTTCCTTGAACGATTCCAAGCTGCCAAAGGCATTAGTAATGGCCTGGGCCAACTCACCTGTGGGGCTCCCACCCGCCTGCGGGGCCATCATCTGCCAAAAGAGGGAGTGGTTCAGATGCCCGCCGCCGTGATTGCGCACGGTGGTTCGGATGTTCTCCGGCACCTGGGACAGCTTGGCGATGAGCTCTTCCAAGGACCAACCCTCCACCGAGGAGCCCAGGATTGCCTTGTTCAGGTTGTCCACGTAGGCCTGGTGGTGTTTGGTGTGGTGGATTTGCATGGTTTGCGTGTCAATATAGGGCTCCAAGGCATCGTAGGGATAGGGAAGGGGGGGTAGTTGATGCACACTCATAAAAACCTCCTCAAAGTTTTTTGGCGGGCACACCCGCCGCCTACTGGAACCCTCGGTCCCTTGGGGTTATTCCGCAAGGGGGGTTGCAAATCTTCTATTCACGCCGTATAACATTGTTTAAAGGAAGCGCAGACTTCCGGGAGGTTGTCATGGTTGAGCGGCGAAGTGCCCAGAGGCTTACCCCACCCGTTGCGCTTTCTGCCCGCGTGCGGGCCTTTATTCCAGCCCGGGTGGTTGACATCTCGCGCTGTGGGGTACAGGTGGAACTTTCCAGCCTGTTGAGGGTGGGCGTGTCCTGTGATGTGCGGCTGTTGCTTGATGGGGTGGAGCTGTGCTGGCCGGCCACAGTGCAGCGATGTAAGGCGGCGCAGTTTGGTCTCGACGAACGGGGGCAAAAAGTCTTGTTGTACCGGGCTGGTCTCCAGTTTGCCCCGATGACCGACGAGGAGTGGGCGCAACTGGAGCGTTTTTTGGTCCACGGGGGCGCCCGGGGAACCGGCATTGAGCTGGACCAACATGATGTGCTCGCCGCCAACGGCTCTGCCGACGTACACGAGGAAAAAACGCGACGGGAGGGACCCATCAAGGTTAGGGTTGATCCCACGCGCCGAGAGGGCTAGAGGGCGCCGCCTTTTTGCACCTTCTTCCTGATGTGGGCGGCGAGCTGCTGCACTTCCGAGCGCAAAGCCGCTTCGTCCACGCTCAGGACCTCTCGGTTACGGAGCAGCAGCTTGCCCTCCACCACCACGTGGCGGACGTCGCTGGCCCGCGCCGCGTAGATCAGGTGGCTCATGGGGTCGAAGGTGGGCACGGCGTGGGGTTCTGTGAGGTCCATACAGATGATGTCCGCCCGCTTGCCCACGGACAAGGTGCCGATGTGGGCTGACAGACCTAATACGTCAGCTCCGCCCCGGCTCAGCAGCGGGGCTACCACCGGGGCCGGCATGCAGGTGGGATCACCGGTGATCCCCTTATACAGCAAAGCTGCCAACTGGGCGTCGCGCAGGAGGTCCAAGGTGTTGTTGGAGGCCGCACCGTCGGTGCCAAACCCCACCTTGACCCCTTGGGCGAGCAACTGCGGCAGCGGCGCAACTCCCGAAGCCAGCTTCAAGTTGGAGACGGGATTGGTGGCCACCCCGACGCCCAGGTCAGCCAGGGTGGCAATGTCCTCCTGGCTCACATGGACGCAGTGGGCGGCCACGGTTCGCGGGGACAAGACGCCCAAATTGGCCAGGTACTGGACTGGGGATAAACCTTTTTCTTTGAGGAAGCTCTCTACTTCCCAGCGGGTCTCGGCCACGTGGATGAGGAAGGGTACGTCAAATTCCTCAGCCAGCTCGGCGGCTTTTACCAAGTTCTTGGCACCCACCGAGTACGGGGCGTGGGCCGCCACCGCGGGAGTGATGAGGGGGTGTTGGCGGTACTCCCAGCAAAGCTCGCGCTGGCGCTGTAAGGCGTGCTCCGGCGTGGGACAGGAGGGGGTGGGGAAATCAATCACCGATTCCGGCACCACCGCGCGCAAACCAGCCTCCACCAGGGCCTCGGCCACCGTGGGTGCGTGGAAGTACATGTCGCACACACAGGTCACCCCGGCTTTGAGGCTTTCTACAGCGGCCCACAGGGTACCCAAGCGAACGACTTCTTGGCTCATCACCGCCTTTTCCGCTGGCCAAATGTGGTGCTCAAGCCACTCCTTCAAGGGCAGGTCATCGGCCAATCCCCGCAGCAACACCATGGCCAAGTGGGTGTGGGTATTCACCAAACCGGGAAGGATGAGCCCACCTCCTGCATCGATGACAGTGGTGGCGGAGACCTCCACTTCGGCCGCGGGACCCACCGCCACAATGGTATTTCCTTTCACGGCCACAGCCCCCTGGGGAAGGGGTGGGCTCCCCGGCTCCATGGTGAGCACGGTCCCGTTGGTGATCAGGAGATCGGGCATGAGACGGGTTTCCGTGGCCATGGTTAGAAGCGAACCTGAGGTGGACGCTCAGCCCCCGGCGCTGCCTGAAAATAGGGCCGTTCAGCAAAGCCAAGGAGGTTGGCCAACAATACCTGGGGGAAGCGGCGGCGGTAGGTGTTGTACTGCTGTGCCACTTCGTTGAACCGCCGGCGTTCCACGGCTATGCGGTTTTCCGTCCCTTCCAACTGGGCTTGGAGGTCGCGAAAGGCCTCGGTGGCTCGGAGTTCCGGGTAGCGTTCCACCACCACCAAGAGGCGCGACAGGGCGCTGGAGAGCTCTTCTTGCGCCTTTTGAAACTGCGCAAACTCTTGCGCCGAGGGAACGCCGGCAAAGCGCACCTGCCCTACCTTGGCCCGGGCCTCCACCACCGCCGTAAGGGTTTCCCGTTCAAAATCCCTGGCCCCTTTGACTGTTTCCACCAAGTTGGGGATTAGGTCCGCCCGCCTCTGGTAAACATTTTCCACCTGCGCCCAAGCAGCTTTCACTGCCTCATCCAGCCGGACCAATTGGTTGTACGATCGCCAAAGGGTGAGGCCGGCCACCAAGGCCAGCACCACGACCACGGCAAGACAGCCCACAAGAACCCGCTTCATGGCGCCTCCCTCGGCAGGCATTCTATCCCGACAGGCTCCACACGCGGTCTTGCGGTTGGGGCCTGCGGCGCCAGCGTTGGTGGAACCAAACCCACTGCTCCGGGTGCTGGCGAATGTGAGCTTCAATGCGGGCTGTGAGCAAGGCGGTGAGGCGAGCCAGGTCCTCCTCTCGGTTAGGATCCCCCTCGGGGGTGAAGGGTTCCTGGAGGGTGATTTCCATGAAGCCGTCAGCAGTGCGGCACGCAAAGCCAACCACCACGGGACATTGCCGTCGCAGGGAGAGGAGGGCGGCGCCGATGGGGGTCCAGGCGGGTTCGCCAAAGAAGGGTACAAACACGCCAGGGACCTTGACGTCCTGGTCAATGAGTAAGCCTGCCACCCGACCCTGTTGGAGGGCTTTAAGGAGCTCACGACCTGCTGTCCTGCCCCGTACTGCCACCTGGCCGCCAAAGCGGGTGCGGAGGTAAGTAATGAAAGCGTCAAACCTCGGGTCGCGAAGACCTCGCCCCGCGGCGGTCATGGGGATACCCGCCGCCTGCAGGGCCAAGTTCATCCACTCCCAGTTGCCACAGTGGCCGGTGACCAGCACCACCCCGCGTCCTTGAGCCAGGGCAGTCCTAAGGTGGTCGAGACCGACAAAGCGGGTCCAACGCAAGATGGCGCTGGCGGGGGCGTGGGCAAGCCAGAGGGCTTCCCCCACCAACATGCCCAGGTGCTGGGCGTGGGCACGCAGCAGCACCTGGCAGTTCGCCTCCCGACCTAACGCTTTTTGCAGGTGGTGCTGAGCTCGCTGATAGTCCTTTCGTGCCAGGGGGGCCAGGAGGGTTCCGAGCCGGCCAAAGAGTGCCCGCAAGAGGGGAAGGGGGGCAAAACGGGTAAGGGCAAGAACAAGCCGGAAAAACGCGTACCGTAGAAGGTAGCGCAGTCGTTTGCCAAATCCCACGGCGAGAGTTTAGCAACGCCGGTGGTTTTGCTTGTATGATGCGCTCCGGGGAGGTGCGGCGCAGTGGGTGAGCTGTTTATCGTCTCCTCACCCTCGGGGGGCGGCAAGACCACGTTGATCCGGCGGGTGATGCAACTCTTGCAAGGCGAGGGGCGCAACGCCTACTTTTCTGTCTCCCATACCACCCGCCCCCCGCGGCCTGGGGAGCGTCACGGGGTGGATTACTACTTTGTCAGTCGCGAGCAATTTGCTGCCATGGTGGACCGGGGCGAGTTTCTAGAGTACGCGGAGGTCCACGGGAACCTTTACGGAACCGCGTGGGAAGAGGTGGCAGGCAAGCGCGAGGCGGGGTGGGACGTGTTCCTTGATATTGACGTGCAGGGAGCCCGGCAGGTGCGCGGCAAGGTCCCGGATGCGGTAAAGGTGTTCATCTTTCCCCCCTCCTATGGGGAGCTCAGGCGTCGTTTGGAGGCGAGGCGGCAGGATGTTCCGGAGACCATTCGCCTACGTATGCGCAATGCCCTCAACGAGATGCGCGAGTACGGTGAGTTTGATTATGTTATCATCAACGACGAGTTAGAGGTGGCGACGCGCCATCTGTACGCCATCGTCACCGCCTCTCGCCTCCGCAGTCAGCGCATGCGCGGGCCTGTGGAAAAAATCTTGGACGAGTACGCTCGTCACCTTAAGGAGGAGCCATGAACGATGCACCGAAGCCCGATAGCACCTTCCGTTTGGTGCTGTTGGCCGCCAAGAGGGCGGAACAGCTGATGGAAGGTGCGAAGCCGCGGTTGCGGGAGCCTCACGTGTTCAAGCCCACCACCCTCGCCCTGAGGGAGGTGGAGGAAGGGCTGGTCCCGTGGTACATCCTGACCCGTGAGGAGTACGAGCAGTTGCGGGAACAGGAGTTGCTGCTTAAGGAGAAAGAGAAGGAACGGGAGGCAACCTTTGCGGTTCCCCCACCGCCGGTGGCGGCCTCCTTCGTGGTTGACGAAGAGGAAGAGGAGGAAGAAGAGGAGGAGCTGGAGGAGGCGGAGCCTTTACCCGCCGACGAGGATTTGGCCGAGCTGGAGCATTTCGCCGGCGACGAACTTCTGGATGAGGAGGGATAGGTGCGGGGGCGGGTGGTTCTAGGGGTGGGAGGGGGTATTGCCGCCTTCCGCGCCGTGGAACTGGCCCGCGCCCTGGTTCACGCCAGCTGCCAGGTGTACCCCATTTTGACCTGGGCGGCCTCCCAGCTGGTGACCCCTCGCACCTTTGCCGTCCTCACGGGGCACAAGGCACAGGTATCCCTCTGGAGTGACCCAGAGTCCCCGGGCATTGACCACACCCAGCTTTCCCAACGGGCGGACCTCCTGGTGGTGTGCCCGGCCACCGCCAATTTGCTGGCCAAGATGGCCTCCGGTGTGGCCGACGACGCCTTGACCACCTATGCCCTTGCCCATCGCCGGGCGGTGGTCCTGGCGCCGGCGATGAACACCTTCATGTGGGAAAAACCCGCCATTCAGCAGGCGTTGCACATCCTCAAAGGGCGCGGGGCAGTGGTGGTGGAGCCCGTGTTTGGCCGTCTCGCCGATGGCGAGGTGGGGGTGGGCAAACTGGCGCCAGTGGAGACCATCTGTGCTGCCTGCTTAGACCAGCTCCCGCGAACTGGGCCCCTGGCGGATCTTCGCCTTTTGGTCACCGCCGGGCCCACCCGGGAAGCTCTGGATGAGGTTCGCGTCCTTACCAATCGGTCCTCAGGCAGGATGGGCGTGGCCCTGGCCCTGGCTGCCCAGGCGTTGGGAGCTGAGGTACGGCTGCTGGTGGGGCCGGGGGTGACGGTGCCCGAGGGGCTTGCGAGCTTTCCTTTTTTCAGCGCGGAAGAGTTGGGTAAACTCCTGACCATCCATGCCCCTTGGGCCCAGGTGGTGTTGCACGCCGCCGCGGTGGCGGATTTCCGTCCCCGCCAGGTGGCGCGAGGCAAATTGGATCGGCGGCAGGGGCCCATGACGGTGGAGTTGGAGCCGGTGCCCGACCTAACGCAAACCATTAGGGCGGCTGTTCCCAAGCCCTATGTGGTGATTTTTGCCGCCGAGCAGGGGAGCCAGCTGGCCCAGCGGGCGCAACGGAAGTTAGCGGAAAAGGGCGCCGATGCGGTGGTGGCGAACCCCATTGACGAGCCGGGGGTGGGAATGGAAGCTCCCCTTAACCGTGCGGAGTTGTGGACCGTTGGCGGGCGGCAGGCGAGTTTTCCCCCCATGCCCAAGGAAGAGCTCGCCAGGGAGATCCTGTTGACCCTGGCTGGGGAGTGGCTGCACCGCCCATGAGGTCTGGGGACCTGGCGCGGTACTTACTGGACTTTGGCTGGGAGGAGGTCCTTTTACCTGGACGGCGCCAAGCCTCGGATATCCCCGCTGATCCGTTGTTGGCGGGCGATCTGTCCAGCATGGCGCAAGCTCTGGCCCAGTGCCAACGTTGCCGTTTGAGCAAGGGGCGGACCCAGGTGGTCTTTGGCGTTGGCAACCCGCGGGCTCGGGTCGTGTTCGTGGGTGAGGCCCCGGGGGCGGAAGAGGATCGGCAAGGGGAGCCTTTCGTGGGCCGGGCGGGGCAGCTCCTCAACGCCATGCTGCGGGCCTGCGGTTTGGCGCGGTCGGAGGTTTACATTGCCAACATCGTGAAGTGTCGACCGCCAGGTAACCGCGATCCCCAAGATGACGAGGCGGCCGCCTGTTTGCCCTTCCTCAAGCGGCAGTTGGCCCTCATCAAGCCGGAGGTCATCGTCCTCTTGGGACGCGTGGCGGCGCGCCACTTACTGGGGCTTACCGCTCCCATCAGCGCCTTCCGCGGCAGTTGGCGGCGTTGGGAAGGGGTGGCGGTGCTGCCTACCTTTCACCCCGCTTACCTGCTGCGTAACCCGCAGGCCAAACGGGATGCGTGGGAGGATCTTAAGCAACTGGTAGCCAAGCTCCAAGGGGGCTCCCCGAGTGAAGGGGCGACGGCCCCTGGGAACGCAGAAATCGTGCTATAGTTGGCTACTCCGTATGCGTTGGCCTTTTTTTCGCTCGCTGCTGTTCCCTTTGACGGGGCTTTTGGTGGCGTTGGCGGTGGTCCCCGTGGTGTTGGTGGGTTTCGGGTTTTTCACCTCCAACCGCGAGCAGATCGCTACCCTGGAAAAACAGTACCTGACTCGGCAAGCGGTGGGTTTTGCGCGCGAGCTGGAGCTTTTTTTTGTGGAAACGGTGGGGCGCTTGGAAGGTTTAAGCCAGGCCATGGCCGCCTCCGCCGAGAATGCCCTGCCCATGGATCGGGTTCCTGCCATCCTTTCGGAAGTGATTAAGGGCAACCGCAGCGTCATCATGCTGCGCGTGTTGGATCGGCAGGGGCAGGGCCAGTTCGTCCAGGGCAAGAGCCTTTCCCCGGAAGCGGAGGAGCGGCTGGCCCCACTGCTGGCAAAGGCTTTTCGCCAGGGTGTTGCCGGCTACCCTGTGCGCGAGGACTTGGTCAACCTGCCCGGCGAGCCCCCGGTGGTGGTGGTGTCCTTTCCCATCGTGGACCGCGAGGGGGAAGTCCTTGGGGTCCTCCAGGGGGTTGTTTCTCTGGCGGGGATGAGCGAGCGGCTGGGCGAGGAGGCGGCCCGCGGGGTGGTGGTGGATGTGGTGGACCGGCGCGGCTTCATCCTCTTTTCCTCCGAAGGGGAGCGCTTGGGTCAGGACGCCTCCCAACATCCCCTGGTGGCCCAGTTCCTTCGTGCTCCAGGGGTTCGGCTTACCAAGACCTATGCCGACCCCTTTGGC
The DNA here is from genome assembly GCA_025060245.1 of Thermoanaerobaculum sp. GTDB lineage: Bacteria > Acidobacteriota > Thermoanaerobaculia > Thermoanaerobaculales > Thermoanaerobaculaceae > Thermoanaerobaculum. The sequence goes on from JANXCP010000064.1 coordinate 11,865, forward strand.
CACCATGGAGAGGTTTTGGGCTCCCTCTGTCCAGTGGGGGACCCGGCCTGGGCGGTGATCACCGCGCGGTCGGTGAACGTGGCCTTTGCCAACCTGAACGCCATGGCCAAGCGGACGGCTTTTTTGGCCCTGGCCGCCGGTGTCCTGGCCACGGTGGCGGGGGTGGTGTTGGCGCGGCGCATTACCAACCCCCTGCGGCAGCTGGCGGCCCTGTCCACGGCCATGGCGTCGGGGGACTTTACCCGCCGGGTGCCGGTCACCTCGGCCAATGAGCTGGGGCAGCTGGCAGAAAACTTCAACACCATGGCCGAGGAAATTGGGCGAACGGTGGCGTCGCTGCGCGAGGCCCTGGCGCAAAACCGTGAGCTCCTGGTGGATGCCATACGCGCGTTGAGCGCCTCCATTGATGCGAAAAACCCTTACACCCGTGGCCACTCCGAGCGCGTGGCGCGTTACTCGGTGGCAATTGCCCGTCACCTGGGCCTCAACGGGGAGGAGGTGCGCAAGGTGGAGATCGCCGCGCTGCTCCACGACGTGGGGAAAATCGGCATTGAGGACGCGATTCTCACCAAGCCTGATCAGCTCACAGAGCTAGAATTTGCCAAGATGCGTGCCCACACCATTAAAGGGGCGGCGATCGTTTCCTCCATCAAGCTCTTGCGCGACATCATCCCGGGGATTCGCTCCCACCACGAGAACTGGTCCGGAGGCGGGTATCCCGATGGTCTGTCTGGGGAAGCCATCCCGTTGGT
>JANXCP010000065.1 GCA_025060245.1 Thermoanaerobaculum sp.
CCACCGCGCCAAACCAGTGAACAAGCACGGCAAGCCAGGTGACAAGCTTGTCCAAATCTTGTCCTTCTCGCTCGGACCAAAAGAGGCGGAGGCGCGCATAGCTTGCGGGCGCCAAGCCTGGGGGTGCCTTGAGTACGGTAGCACCTCCACCGTAAAGAAGTGGTCCATAGCCGAGGTAAAGGAGCGCCCCGACGGGAAACTTTACGTTAGGGTGATGAACCTTGTCCTCGCCAGCAACGGCTGTCATGGTGCCGGGTTCCCAACGCTCAAGCGAAAGTTTCAACACGCTCCGGAAAAACCACGGTCGCTTGTTGTGCTCAAGCCATGCGTGGCCAAAGACCTCGCCCTCCTTTTCCCGTAAAGCAGCGACCGTTGGGTGCTTTCCCTGGTTGTAACTTCGGCAGAACCTGAGCAAACGCCACCACTGGCGCAAACAAGCTTTAAGAGGTGGGGTTCGCCATTCACTTCTTTGCTCGGCATCGCCCAGAAAGGCTGGTGTGACCGTGCGAAGAATGAACGTTCGGGAGGGCATTAGACACCTCCTGGGCCTTTTGGTGCTTGAACGGTGGGCAAAGGCTTTTTGCTCACCGACCCCATTCGGCCGTAGCCCACAGCCGTTTTAGCCCCAAAACCTTGCCAATCCCAAGCAAACTCCAGTGCCGCTGAAACAAGCTTCATCCACTGCGGCTCCAGGACCTGCCGTACCTCGGGCGGCCAGTGGTTCGGCGGACGAAAACGCACGATGAACGTGAACTTGCTGCCCGGCGGAAGGGTCAAGAAGTCAATAGGCACCGGGTTACCCCAGTCACCCGGTGGTTGTCCTTTTTGGTAGTAGTGGTTGTAGTGTGGGTTCATGATGTCCACTCGTAGCTTTCCGTGGGCCGGCTCGGGGATCACGTCCCAAAATTCCAACGCGCCGCGCAGGTGCACGTGGTGGATGGCCTCTTGTTTCCCATCTCCTCGGAGTGCGTGACGGATCACTTCCTCCGAATAGGCTGCCGAGGCGACCGCAGTACAGAAGGACGTAAAAAGCTGCTGCCCGTCGCTGTTCAATTTGCCGAGGTGACGCTGATATGCTTCCTTCCACTCGTGCATTTCATCGGCAACAACCTTGGGTACGGTATCGCCACCGTGCGCAAAAAAGGCCGAGTTGGCATCAAAGCCAAAAAGCCACCACACCGCGGGGATGGACCATCCTTTGGGGTCGCGTTCAAACAGCGCCAGCTCTTCTGCCGCCCGTCGCACAACCCCCTTCACGCCGCTGCCCGGCAAATAGGGAAGGCCATAGGGATCAAGGAACGCAAAACCGTTTTCCAGGGGGTGTTCAATGCCGAGACCTGTGGTGAACGGCGCGGAAGCGACCGCTTCGCGGATCAGGTCTTTCTGAGAATCAGCCATGGCCACCTGTCGCGCGCGCAGCGCCTGCAGGGTTCCCAGGACATGCTTGTCTAGAGCCACCAGTCGTTCCAGCACTTGGGATTTACCTTCGCTGATGACCTTCCAGTCTGGGGTCCAACCGTCGAAATAGAGGCGAAAATTGTGGCCTGGGGGGGCGGCTATGAAAAACGACTTGCCCGCAGCGGACAAGTAGCCCGGGACCGCCATTCGGGTGCTAGGAACAGAGGACTTTGACCCACCCTGGGGCCCGCCGCCGCCGGGGGGCTTTGCTGCGCCGCCGGGAGTACCGTGACCTCCTTTGTGCGGCGCGCCCCCGCCAGGTGCCCCCCTTCCGTAAGGCTTGCCTTTCGCAAAGTGCCCGTTCGGTGCCATCGGCCACCCCCTATCCTTTCGCTGCAGCAAACTGGCGAATCCACTTTAAGATCGCCAGGGCCTCTTGGGTCGCGTGCAGGTATTGTTCAGAGGTGATTTTTTCCGAAGCCAATTGACTCATGGCCGCAGAAAATTCTTTGGAGGTGACGAAGGTACAGGCAGCTTCCGGCTGGGTCAACCATCCCAGGATGTGCTCCAAAAGCTTGTTGTGATGGTCTTTTCCCTTGGATTTGAAAAACGCCAAGGTTTGCATAAGGCCGTTACTCATGATGAGGGAAGGAGCAGCCTTGGCTAGGTTTACGTAATCAGTGGTGACCTCTTTTTCATTTACGCGCTGCCAGGCATATGCAGCGCGCTTTTGCTCTAAGCTTTGCGACATGGCACCCTCCCTTAACCAGCAAACGTAACCATCACAAGACCGCGTCCGTTGGTGGCGTCGCCACCGACCTGGACCACCTGGTTATCAAGGAATCGTTCCAGATAACCCATCACGTCCTTTGCGTTCTTGACGCCGTTAGATCCTTCTCCCCTTTTCACCCGCTGTTGGGAAGCCATGACCACAGAGAAAAACAGCGCTTCCGGTGGCACATTTTCGGTGTAGAAAAGGCCCCCGTCATCTGCGGTTCCCGTGGCATCATCAATGCGCACGTGTGGTTCAACCGTGGTGGCATTTTGCACGAAGTAGTCAAACCGCGTATTACTCAAGATCACCAAGTGTTTTTTCACTTTCTCACGGAAAAACTTGTAACTATCGTCCTTGGGCAGTGCACAGTCGCTAAGCCAGGAGGCGATGTCAGCGACCAACTTTTTACGAGTAGTTTCCGTCTCCACTACGAACTGGAACGACTCGAGGATTATCGTATCCGCGGTGTTGTTGTTCAATTTGGCTTGAATTGTCAAGCCTGAGTTGTCGCTTACAATGCAAAAATCATCTTTTGCCAGTTCGGGAACAGCCCAAGAAATGTTCGCACCCACTAACTCTCCGGCCCGCTTGAGGCGAGCAAGAGCCGTAGGACAGGTGGCGTAGACGAAGGATTCCCGCAGCGAGCGGACAGGGAACAGCACCACTTGGGCGTCGGTGAAGGAAACAGCGCCCGCGTGTTCGGCGTTTCCCGCCTCAGGTCCAAACACGTCAAAGGTCAACTTCCTGCCGGCTTCAGCGTTACCCGCTTCCTGCTTGGCCAGCTGCTCAAAAACATCTCTAAAAGCCCCCTTCAGGCCTGAGCCGGCGAAAACCGGGTGGCCTGTGTGCCGCTCCCGCTGGATGGGGTTGTCCACAACCCCGATGGCTTGCCCCGCCCCCATATGGACAGGGCTCAAGCAGTAAAGGAACAAGAGACGTTTTTCCTCAAACATAGCTCCCTCCTTCTCTAAACACGGTGGGGCCATTGGCCCACCGCAAAGTTGTTGAAACCTTCGGCTTTCCGTTGTTGCCACACGCTGTCAAAACCATCCTTGCCACCTCGCTTTTCCAGTTCTTCAGCGATGATGTCCCACAGGTGGTCCAGGTACTCCCTTACGTCACCCGCAACCTTGTCAAGGAAATAGACACTTCCTGCGGGCACCGCCCGTTGCGCCGGTTTGGGTTTGTGGGCCGGCAAATCCCACCCCGAAATGACTTGGGCCCGCGCTACCGCGGCGCACCGAAGCTCAGCAGAAAAACCCCGGAAGCTGATCTGAAAACCGTTGCCCTCCCTGGTGGCTCCGGGCAAAAGCCAGCCCTTGGGGAAAAGTCCCGGGGTGTGCAGCACCAAGGTGATCTTTCCCCCGTCAGGTGGGTCGGGCCAGGGAGGACCCTGTACGAGCCTCACCGACGCGCCGCGGCCGTCACCCCCCAAACGCACAAGACTCAAGCCGTGGAACAGCTCCTCAGGACACCCCTCCACCCCCACGAGGAACCCCACACCGGACTTCACCGCCACCGCCTGGGTGGTGTAGATCCTCCCTTCCTCCACCGTGTAGGTTTCCCGGCTGCGCGCAATCCCCAAACGGAACTCGTAAGACCAAAGATCACTGGTGCTCACAAGGTCCTCGGCGGCGGGGGTGCCGCCGGAAAGGTAGGTGTCCCAGCCTTTTGGCGTCAGCCACCAGCTCCTTCTGGGCTTTCCTCGCTCAGCACCGTAGACCACCAGCAAATTCGGGGTGAGCCCACTGTGTTGAACGTGGTTGAAAGCCTCACCTGGAACCTGAGGACGCAGGCGAACGATTGCCAGCTTTCCAGAGGGTCCTTCACTCAGTTCTCCCCTCCCCTTGCTGTCCTTCTCCCCAGGGGGCTGCTCAAAGACCAGCAGGTCCTGGGGCAGCGGAAAGAAGGGTTCGTAGCTGTTGGTGTTTGGCTGCCAGCGGGCCAAAAGGGCGGCGCTGAGGCGGAAGTTCCCGGGTTGGCTGGGAGTGCCCAAAACCCGCCGAAGCCGGTCATCGGTGTGCTCGGCAGCTTCGTCGGTAAAACGGCCTAAGTCCACGCCGCCGCGGGCCAAAAGGGCCGAACGCAAGGCACCGGAAAACACCGAAGGCCAGGGAGGCATAAGGGCTTCCGCGTGGTCTCCAGGTCCGCCAAAGGCGGCGTTACCCCGCAGGTACAGGACGTCAAGCGGCTCCAAGAACAACCACACGCTGGTCATCGCTCACCTCCCTTTATTGGTTCGGGGAGCTGAGGTGCTCGCCCCTCGCGGGCGAGGAACTCGGCCACCAGGAGCATGTTGCGCAAGAAATCCGGAACGGTAGTTCGCTTCGTTGCCTTTTGGGTTCCAGCGCATTGACGGAGCGCCACGTCCACCATGGCTTCGGCGAGGCGGCGCGCCGGCGCCTGGCCCTGGCTAACCCATGCCTCGTATCCGTTCTTTTTGAACCTTTCCTCATCCACTCCTTGCCGCTGGAATTGCCAGGCTAAGTTCTCAATGAGCAGCTGGCGGTATTCCTCCCTGGGTATGAACGCCTCAGAAAGCTCCGGGAAGGCCGGAACGCCGTCTAACCACTCCAAGGAACGGTACACGGCGCGGCGGGAGACGAAAGGCAACGCCAAAGTATCGCGCAGGCGCAACAGCACCCCAATGGGTGTGGAAAACGCATGCCCCGCCTGCGCTGCCCACCTCTGAGGGTTATAGGGCAGATCCCGGTAGGCCTCGGGGGCCTCGCCGTTCTTGGCAATGCCGCCAAATCCCCAGGAGGCCGTAAAGGTGGTCTCGCCCCCGCCCCTTTTCACTAAGGCAATGGAAAAGCTGTTGCGGCCATTGTTCTTTGCCTCCTGTTCCGCCCGACGCAGGCGGCGGAGCACCGCTTGCAAAGGCGCCTCATGGTGGGCCACTACTGCTCCCATGGAGGCGGTCATACGGCCTCCCAGTACCCGGAGGAGCCGCTCGCGGATCTTCACGTAGCCGCGGTTGATGTTGCCCAGCTCGCCCCCCAACTGCCGGTACAGCTCCCAGACGCTTTCCTTCTCCCCGGTGGGAACAATGCCTGAAAAGGCGCAGCGCAGCGCAAACATGCACGGGATGAGGTCATCCACCGTCACCAGCGCGAGGGCATCGTCTCCACCGGAGTAAATGAGCTTGCCCATGAACAGCTCTTCCACCACCCAGCGCGCCACCTCTTGGGCAAAGTTGCCCATGGCCGCTGAGAGGGCCACGTGGTAGGCGGGGCTCGCGGGGCGCTCGCAATCCAAAAGCTTCTTGGTTTCGGCACTGTGAACGAAGGATTTCTCAACGAGCGTGCTCACCAACTGCGGATGCCAGAGCTCCTTCAACTTGAGGGCCACCTCGGCATCGCCGGAAATCCACTTGCCGAGCTGGTCACCGTCCATGAGGATGAGCCCGTAGTAGGTTTCAGGCCGTTGCCCGAAAACCTTCCGCCATAGACGCTCCAGCTCCTGGCGGTCCAGGGCGGCAGGAGCCCCAGGCTCCGAGCCCTCCTCTTTGGCGTAATCAAAGAGGGCCGGCACCGTGCGAGCGAAGCTTTCGCCTTCGCTGTGGTCTTTTAGCTGGACCACCAGCTTTCTGGGTAGCACGGTCCACAACCCACCCTCCTCCACTTCCTTTTCCGCCTGTTTAACCTTGTCTAACAGCTGGTAGTAGGCTTTGAGACGCTCCCGGCCTTCTTCACCAGCTTCCAACCCGCGGAGGATGCCCGGAAGCTTGGCCAGGTCCGGGGCCAGGGCCATGGCGTGGGTGGACACCACGAACCGCTTGAGCAGCCGCTGCCCGCCCACCCAAGCTTGCGCCTTTTCCACAAAACGGCGGGGCCAGAGCCGCTTCAACGCACAGAGCACGCACAGGTGCTCCCCGGGTTTCAAGGGAAAGCCTCGTTTTGGCGCCACTTCGTCCGCGGCCAGAAGGCCCCAGAGCGTGTCTCCCCGGCTTCCCGGCGGCATCTCAAAACGGCGGCGGGGTCGCCGTTTTCCTTCCTCCTGAGGTGGAACCTCGCTGTCCTGCGGCCCACGCAACCACTCGCGCTCCCCACAAAGGCTGCAGCGATACCCCTCTTGCCGAACTTGACCAAAAGCCCGGCAGGCTTTGACGGCACTGACGGTTTTTTCCGCCACGTCACGAAAGGCTGGGTAAAAGGTTCCAGGGTTCAGGTGGTAGCGGAGGCGGAAAACCGTGGGCACCTCGGAATCGGCGGTTTTCAGAAACTTCCGCAGGTTCTCCCAAAAGGCGCTGGCAAAAAACTGTGCCGACTCCTTCCCCCAGAAGCTTTCTAACAGCTCCCGCAGCGGGGAGGGATCCCACTCGCCCTCCGCCGCAGAGGTGCGGCGCACTAAAGGAAGAAAAGCTACCGATGCCCAGTACACCTCTGGGAAACCCTCTAACTGCTCGCTGATCTGTTGTTCCACACCTGCGGAATCGGCAAAAGACGCTTCGCCGATTAATCCCAAAAGGTACTTCGCCGTAGCTTTTGCCTCCTGGCGCACCCACTCGCGCACCCGGCGGGTAATCTCCTGGCCAAGGGTGGCGGCTTCTGCCGCGGGCACAATGGCAATGAACCTGTTAGGCAAGCTGGGGGCAAAAAGTGGGTTCGTATCGTCCCAGCGCTGCTTCCACAGGGGCTGGAACCGTTCACGGTTCAGTGTGAGCCATCCCTGTTCCACCAGCCAGGCATCCACCAAGGGCACGCCCCACAGGGAGGGGAACACCACCGCGTCAGGACCGAAGCGCTCCACCACCGGCTTCATGGCCTCCCAGGCCATGACGGAGAGGAGGTGAGAGGCTGCCCAAAGATCGGAGGTGGTGCGGGCTTCTTCAATGAAGCTCTGCACCGGGCCCAAGGTCACCAACAGCAGCGCCGGTGATCCTTCCTTTTCCCACGCCAGGGCACCGGCAAAGGCGGAAGCCAGACCGTTGTGTTCCCAAATGGAATGGTCCGGCACGCGGGAGTCGGCAGGGAGCAAACGCCACACCTCACCTAACTTCTCGGTCTTGTCCAAGTCTTGGGGATCTGCCAAGGGCCCCCAACGCCACAGGGCCACCACCGCCTTGCGCAACACGCGCACCGCCTCATGCTCGCTCTTCAGCGCCTCTTCACTGGCCTCCACGGCTTGGAACAGCTCCGGATCAGGAAAAAGTGTTTGCGTTTCCTCAACTGAAGCGCGCCGATAGGGATCCTCATCTTCCAGCGCCGCTGCGAAAAGCCGAACCACCTCCGCACTGGAGGCAAGAACGAGACGACCCGAAGAGGTCACGTACATGTCGCCCAGGTCATAGTGGTCCCCAGCCAAAGGGTGAATGAGCTTGGCGCCCCCCCGCGACCAAAAGAGAATCTCATCGGTTCGCCAATCGCTCTTGTCCACCGGCCACTGCGGGCGGTCGCTGGCCGCTGCCCAGCGATCCGCTTGTTCCACGATGTGCTGGAGCTCGTCGGACAGCTGCTCGTCGCCGAAACAGAGCTCCCGCAGCAGCGCTGCTGTCCCCTGTTCGTGTCCCTCTTCCGTTCGCGCCAGGATCAGGGCTTTTTCCGGCGGATCGTGCAGCCAAGCCGCCAGCTTGGCCTTCCAAAGCCAGAGTTGCCTTTCCAATGACTCGTTCTTGTTGCCGGTCACACACCAAACCTCCTTTCCCCCGATCAAAGCCAGCCAAGACCAACTAAGACATTGGTCTTGGAACGAGCGCTGGGGTTTCGGGTGTTGGTTTTCCTGCCACCGTTAGGGGAACTTGAAAAGGTCCTCGTTAGCGTCAAGACAAAAAGCCTGTGAGGGCAGCCATGATGACTTTCTGGGGATCCACGAGGAACCAAGCTCTACCTCCTTTCCTAAACCAGTCCCTTTTCGGGACCTGTTGTGCGCAAAACCTTTGCGCGATGCCGCAAAGCGGGGGCGGCTGATCGGGAAGGGCCTGGGGGGCTCGCGCCCGGTAGGTCACTGTTTTTTTTTCTAATGCACGCTGTTCATTTTGTCAAGGGGGGTTCAAAGATGGGGTAGCACGCCACGGCCCCTCTCTGCCTGCAAGTCCAGGAAGCCGCGAGACCGGAAAGGGTTGCGGGGAAGCTAAGAACCCTTTCCAACGTAATTCCCCTCAGCCCTGAGCAGCTTTGTGTCGCATCATGGTCAAATTCAATAAAAACAAAACAGCGGTAGCCGGGGATCTTCCGCTGCGGTCACCCACGAGCCGCGGCAAAGCCGCGGACTCCGAGAACTTTACGCGGCCAGCACGCTGGCTTGGGAGCCGGCCAACGTGTTGGGAGGTCATTTTGGGCCCTTTGCTGCCGATGGCAGTGACGCCAAGACCGAGCCTTGTAGGCCTGGCCAGGGCTCTTGCCTCGTTCTTTTTTGAGCCAAGTGCGGCGGGGCGAAGCAAACTTATAATGGCCTGTGTCGCTGAAGGGAAAGGAGGCACCACACGGTGGCAGGTGACAAAAAAGAAAACAGGAGCCTCGAAGTGCAGAACCTGCGCCATCACGAGGCCACGCCTCCCAACAACCCACCAGCTGGGGTCGCGCCGACCTTTGAGGTGCGCCCACGGGAAAGGCAGCGGTACGAGGACGACCCCCATTTAGACCCGCAGCTTGCCTGGGCCGGCAAAGGCAAACCCACAAGTTTTGCGGTAGAAGTGGTGTCCCTACACATCCACGAGCGCATTGCCAGTCGGGCCATTGTAAGAATGTTGCGTCGCCACAATCCTCTTACCGCAGTGTGGGCGAAGCAATGATGGAAGCGTCGCACCAAGAATTGATCACTAATTTCGCTGGTACTTTGGAAGGAAATTTTTTCGTCTCTGCCTCCTTCGACCAAACGAGGCAGAATTTCGACAACCAATGCATTAGATTATTCTATCTGATTTCTTAAAAAATCCCAATCTGACACCCATTTTGCACGCTGACCAAACACTGGCCAAAGGCCGAGCTAACTTCGTCTTTAATCGCCTCGTCATTGAGTACAAGCGACCTGGAATTCTTAAGAAAACGCCAAACTCGGCCATTACACATGCTATTCTCAGCAAGTTCGTCTTATATTTTTGAGTTTGCCAGGGAGGAATGCCACCAAGTTGATCGACTTGCCAGAGTGGTTCTTGATGGACATCTCCTCATTTTTGCTCGTTACCTCAGAGGTAAGTGGATCGAAGAACCCCCACTTGAGGTCAACCGGCACTCCCTAGAGCGGCGTTTAACCTGGTTGCCGGTCCTTGCTTCGGGTATTTCACTGACCCCTGAAAACCTCAACCGCGACTTCGCTATTGAACAACTACCTACGCAGAACGTCCTGCTCGGGTTGTTTCACGCGCTTGAACAGGTCCTTGCCCAACCCAAGGGAATTCTCCAAACTCTTTGATCATTAGCGGCTCTTTTTCAGTGAGGCGATTGACTAGTTGGAAGCGTTCGGCGGACGCAAACTGGAGCCACTCAAAAAATGGGTGGGCAAGGCTGGCCTTGCGGTCAAGACCGCGAAGAGGCAGAACGCTTTTTCTTCGCCCTGCACACCCATTTCCCGTTACTCGTCAAACTGTTGGCCTCGCGGGCGCTTTCCCGACACCTCGGCGTCAACCTGGGCGCTCCGTCGTTTGCCAGCCAAAAACCTGCTGATGAGACAACGAGGGCGACTTCTTCGAGTGGTACTTCCACGCTTGGAACAGCAGCATTGCGGGTGCCATCCGCGACATGGTCAAGCGCCTCAACGAACACGACCCCACCACGTTGACTCTTGTGCCCGAGGAGACGCGCGATCCGTTCAAAAAGCTTTACCACTACTTGCTGCCGAGCGGAATACGCCACAACTTGGGCGAGTATTAACCCCTGACTGGCTAGCCCAGCGATTTCTGACCCAACTGGACAACGAGTTTTTCGCCCAGGATGCGCACCACAACGAAAACTGCCTGCGCCAAAAGCTGCTACACACAAGCTTCCTAGACCCCGCTTGCGGCTGCGGAACTTTTCTCGTCCTTATCATCGCGCGCAAGATCAAGGTGGGCAAGGCGCTTCTTGGGCCAGAGTACGACTTGCTGAGGAGCATCCTCAGCAGCGTGGTAGGCTTTGACCTGGACCCGCTGGCGGTGCTGAGGGCGGGAGTAAACTACCTGCTGGCGAGTGCCGACCTGCTGGAACATCGGCGTGGCGAGGTGACCATCCCGTCTCCCTGGATGACTCGGTGCGCACGCCCGCGGTGGGCACAGATCTCTTCAACCATAATGCCTACGAGTTGCCCACCGCCGCTGGAATTTGCCGCGTGCCTGCGATCTTTTGCCAACCAGTTTGTTTTGACCACTTTTTGCGATTTGCTGTAAGAGAGCCTGAATGACCACATAAACGCCGACGTCTTTCTGCAATGCGTCCAGAGCGCCATTCCCCTGCAAGACTCCGAGTGGAATGACCAAACACTCTCGCTGACCCACGAGCTCTCCGTGCAAATGCCCTACTTGCACCGGCGCAGAATGAAAGGCTTGTGGGCGCGACTGCTCAAGAACAACTTTGCCCCGCTCACCGTCGGGCAGTTCGACAACATCGTCGGCAATCCGCCGTGGGTGAACTGGGAGCATTTGCCGGATAGATACCGGCGGTCAATAGCTCCAATATCGCTTAGGTATGGTCTATTTGAGCAAAAGGGCATGAAGGTAGCGTTTACTAGAGACGACAGTTTAGTCCTAATGGCATGCACAGGCTCTGACAAACTTTTGAACCTGGGCAGGGGTCTCGTTTTTATCGTAACACGAGGGGTTTTTAACACTGAACTTGGAAGCAAAGCCCTCCGCCGATTCCAGATTCCCCAAAGCAACGGAAAGCCAATACCTCTTGCGGTCGTGCACGTGGACGACGTGGTCAACCTCAACCCCTTCGAGGCAGTCTCCAACGCACGGTGGTGGTGGTCGAGAAGGGCAAGCCAACCCAGTATCCGGTGCCCTACACCCTTTGGCGCAACACGAAAGGTGCGCGCTTTACCTATGAGCGCGCGCTGGAGGAAGTGCAGGCGGCCAAAAAGCGGCTCAACTTTTTCCCCAAGCCGGCAGACCCCAACAATCCCACCTCCCCGTGGCTCATTGCGCGAGCCAGGGCGTTACGCGCCGTGCGCAAAATTTTGCGCAAATCCGAGTACAAGGCCCACAGGGGCGTTAACAGCGGGGGAGCCAACGCAGTCTACTGGTTGGAGCCGGTGCTCAAGCGTCCTGATGGGCTGGCAGTAGCGCGCAACCTGACTCAAGTGGCCAAGGTGAAGGTGGATGAAGTAACCGAGCCGATTGAGCCAGATTTGCTCTATCCGATCCTTCGCGGGCGTGACATACGGCGCGAGCGGACGGAATCTTCGGCGGTGATAATTGTGCCATATACGTCTAAGACTCGCGTGCATCCTATCCCAATGCATACTATGCAAAACAAGTACCCACAGACTTTGGATACTTAAGGAGGTTCAAAGATGTTCTTGATCGGAGGCGCGGCGTTTCAGGATGGGAAAGGCAGTTTCACCAAGAAGCTTTCCGTGCCATTCAAAGAATCGGCAACTACACCTTCGCCCCGTGGAAGGTGGTGTGGACTCTCTTGGCAGCAATTGAAGCAGCTGTTGTTGGTGTGAAGGAGGGGAAACGTGTTGTTCCGCAACAGACCGTGACACTGGTAGAATGTTCAGACGGCGAGGAAGCTCGTTACATTGCTGCAGTGGTTAACTCCATCGCCATTCCAGTTTGCGGCTGTCTCCTTCAGTCAAGAAGGTGGGAGGAGTATGGGGTCTATGCACGTTTTGAAAAACATCCGCATCCCACGTTTTGACCCATCCAGCTCGGTGCACCGGCGTCTGGCGGAGTTCTCGCAGGCGGCGCACGAAGCAGCGGGGCAGGGGGAAACACCCCGTCTGCAACAGCTCGAAACCGAAATTGACCAGCAAGCGGCGCAAATGTGGGGCCTCAGCGAGATTCAATTGCGCGAAATCCAGGCAAGCCTGCGCAAGGGAGGGGGAGAACCAGGGCCAGTGGAGGCAGAAGAAGGATGAAGGCTCTGCAAGACCTGCGTCATATCCTCAAGAGCATCGCCCGGGAGGTGGAGGTGCTCCCTGCAGTGGGCGGGGCGGTGGAGGACTTAGAGCGCCCTGACTTTGAGGAGCGCGAGGATCAGGCATTCAACGACGAGGAAACGGTGTTTGAGATCATCTTTGAGCGTGATGGTGCAGCATCTGCTCCGCCCCTCTACCGGCCAGTGCCGCCGCTAC
>JANXCP010000066.1 GCA_025060245.1 Thermoanaerobaculum sp.
CGGTGGGCCCAGGGGAGGTGCGGGTGGTGGGGGAGGCGGAGGGTTTTCACGCCCAACGGTGGGAAGGTCGCCTCACCAAGCCGCGGGGGCAGTTGGTGCTGGACCTGGAGGAGGCGGTGACCCTCCGGGGGGAGGGGTGGATGACCAAGGGGTCCGGATACCTGGGGCCACGGTGATGGTGCTGGATGCCCAAGGCCCTGCGGCTTTTCTCCACAACCTGGCACAAACCAACGAGGCGGGCGCCTTTGCCGTCACCGCGCCGGGTAGCGAGTCTTGGCAGGTGTGGGTGCAGCAGGAAGGGTTCACCGGCCAAGCCTTCCCCGTCACCTACCCTGAACCCTTGCGGGTGGTCCTTTCCTGTACCCGCTTGGTCCGGGTGCTTCCCCTGGGGGGTGACGGGAACCCGCGGAGCTTCGCGCGACCGGTGTTCCTCTGGCCGGGGGAGGTGCGCCCGCGCCGCCCGGAGGCCCAGGAAGGTGGTGGGGTGCTGGTGGTGCGCCTGGCGCCTTCGACCTGGCAGTTGGTGGCGGAGGAGGAACGGGTGTTCGTCCCCTTTTCCGTGCCTGCTCCCTGTGAGGGGGTGCTGGTGACCGTCCCCTTAGCTCCTGCGGGCGGGGGAGGGCCGCGGTGAAGGGAGCGCTGGCAAGGGTGAGGGGTGCAAGACCGTCCCCTCGGGAAGCCGGCTGATGCCTTGACGCTGCGGGTGGGGGGAGCTAAACTAAAAAACCCGGGAACTTCCCGGGGCGGTTCTTTGCCAAGTTTGGGGACGAGGACAGGCGTACAAGGGCGCAAGCCCGCCTGTCGGCAGCCCGCGGAGCAGGCGCGTAGCTCAGTTGGTGAGAGCGCTACCTTGACACGGTAGAGGTCAGCGGTTCAAGTCCGCTCGCGCCTACCATGAGAGCTCCGCCTGTGCCAACGCCAAATGTAGGCGCGTAGCTCAGTTGGTAGAGCGCATCCCTCACACGGATGAGGTCTGCGGTTCGAGCCCGCACGCGCCTACCATGTTGCCGTCCCCTGCTTGGACGGCTTTTTTATTGGCTGAAGGGAACGACATGGCCGAGCGCTTACAGTTGCAGTTGCCCAACGGGGAGGTGCGGGAGGTTCCCCAGGGGATTACCCCCTTGGAGCTGGCCCCCGAGCTTCTGGGCGAAGCGGCCAAGGACGCGGTGGTGGGGCTTCTGGACGGCCAGTGGGTGGACCTGCGGGCGCCCATCCCCCGCTCTGGCCCCTTCCGCATCCTCACCGTTCGCGATCCCGAGGCGGGAGACGTGATCCGCCATTCCGCCGAGCACGTGCTGGCGGATGCGGTGGAGCGGCTGTTTCCGGGAACCATCATTGACGCCGGCAGGCAAGACCACTCGGAGAAGTTCCAGTACGATTTCCGTCACCCCCGCCCCTTCACCCCGGAGGATCTGGCGCGCATTGAAGAGGAAATGGCCCGCATCGTGGCGGAGGATCTCCCCTTTACCCGCCAAGTGGTGACGCGCCAGCAGGCTTGGGAGCTGTTCAAGGCACGCGGGGAGGAGCTGAAGCTCATTCGTCTGGCGGAAATCCCCGAGGGGGAGGAAATCACCGTGTTCCGCCACGGTGAGTTCGTGGACCTGTGCCGCGGGCCCCATGTGCAGCGCACAGGGCAAATTGGTGCCTTCAAGTTGCTCGAAACCTCCGGTGCCTACTTCAAAGGCGACGAGCGCAACGAGATGCTCCAGCGCATTTACGGCACCGCTTTTGCGACGCGGGAGGAGCTGGAGGCCTACTTTGCCCGCCTGGAGGAGGCGCGGCGGCGGGACCACCGCCGCCTGGGGCGGGAGCTGGATTTGTTCTCCTTTCACCCCCTGGCCCCCGCCTCCCCCTTCTTCCACCCCAAAGGCGCCATCGTGTACAACGAGCTGGTGGCCCTCATGCGCGAGCTATACCAGCGCTACGGCTACCAAGAGGTCATCACCCCGCAGCTGTTTGACGCGGAGCTGTGGCAGGTTTCCGGCCACTGGGAGGCGTACCGCGAGAACATGTTCCTCACGGAAGTGGAGGGGCGAGCCTTTTCCATCAAGCCCATGAACTGCCCCTCCCACTGCCTCATCTATAAGGTGGCAGCCCGCTCCTATCGCGACTTGCCGTTGCGCTTGGCGGACTTCGGCCGCCTGCACCGCTTTGAGCGCTCGGGAGTGGTGCAGGGCTTGACCCGGGTGCGCTCCTTTTCCCAAGACGATGCGCACATCTTCTGCCTCCCCGAGCAAATCGGGCCGGAAATTGATCGGCTCTTTGACCTCATGTTTGAGGTCTACGGGCTGTTCCGCTTCACCGAGCCCACCATTTACCTCTCCACCAAGCCCGAAAAGGCCATCGGCGATGCGGAGCTTTGGGCGCAAGCGGAGGCCACCCTGGAGGGCTGCCTGAAATCCCGTGGGGTGTCCTATACCCTCAATCCGGGTGAAGGGGCCTTTTACGGGCCCAAGATTGACTTTGTGGTGCAGGACGCCATTGGTCGCGAATGGCAGCTGGGGACCATCCAGTTGGACTTCAACCTGCCCCACCGTTTTGCCCTCACCTACGCCGCCGAGGACGGGACGGAAAAGACGCCGGTGATGATCCACCGCGCGGTACTGGGCTCCATTGAGCGGTTCTTCGGCGTGATGCTGGAGCACTTTGCCGGCGACCTACCCTTTTGGCTGGCGCCGGAGCAGGTGCGGGTGCTGCCGGTATCCGACAAGTTCCTCTCCGGTGCCCAGGAGGTGGCCCGACGCTTCCAGGCGGCCGGCCTGCGGGCCCAGGTGGACGGCCGCAACGAGAAGTTGGGAGCCAAGATCCGCGACGGGGAGCTGGCGAAGGTGCCGGTGCTGCTGGTGGTGGGGGCTAAGGAACTGGAACAGGGGACGGTGTCGGTGCGGCTGCGCCACCGCGGCGATTTGGGGCCGCAACCGCTGGAGGAGGTGCTGCGGCGCCTCGGTCAGGCCAAGGCCCACCGGCGGGCGGTCCTGTGGGAAGAGGACGAGTAGGGAGGCACTATGCCGAAGATGAAAACCTTGAAGGCAGCAGCCAAGCGTTTCAAGCGCACAGCTACGGGCAAGCTGTTGCGCCACCGGGCTTACCACAGCCACCTGTTGACGGGCAAACCGGCCAAGAGGCGCCGGCGCCTGCGGGAGGTGACCCTGGTGTCGCGGGCGGACCGGCCCACGGTGGAGCGCATGCTCCCCTACGCCCGGTAAGGAGGCTTTGCCATGCGAGTGAAGAGAGGCCATCACCGCGTTCAGCGGCGCAAGAAGATCCTCAAGCTGGCCAAGGGGTATTACCTCACCCGTCGCAACGCCTACCGCATCGCCAAGCTGCAGGTGGAGCGTTCCTTGGCCTATTCCTACCGGGATCGTCGGCAGCGCAAACGGCAACTGCGCGCCCTGTGGATCGTGCGCATCAACGCCGCCGCTCGTCTGTACGACCTCTCCTACTCCCAGTTCATCGCCGGTTTGAAGGCCGCCGGCGCCCAGGTGAACCGCAAGATGCTGGCCGATCTGGCGGTGCGCGACGCCGGCACCTTTGAAGAGCTGGTGAAGGTGGCGAAGAAGGGGCTAGCTGCCAAGGTTGTGGGGTAATGTGGCCGGAACTGGCCCAGCTGAAGGCTGACTTTGACCAGGCTCTGGCCTCGGCAGGGACCGACCCCCAACGCCTGGAGGAGGTGCGCATCCGCTTTGCCGGGCGCAAGAGCGGCGCCCTGCGCCTGTTGGAGGAACAGCTCAAGCGCTTGCCCAAGGAGGAAAAACCCACCTTTGGCAAGGAACTGAACCAGCTCAAGGCTTACATTGAAGAGCAGCTAGCCGTGGCCCTGGCGCAGGTGCGGCAGGCCCGCGGGGTGGGTGAGCAGGTGGACGTGACCCTCCCCGGGCGTAAGCCGGCACTGGGTGCGCTGCACCCAGTGACCTTAGTGCGGCGGGAGATTGAGGATATTTTCCTCCGCATGGGGTACTCGGTGGCCGATGGCCCCGAGGTGGAAGATGATTGGCACAACTTTGAGGCGTTAAATATTCCACCGGATCACCCGGCACGGGATACCCAGGACACCTTCTACCTCCCCGGAGGACTGCTCCTGCGCACCCACACCTCACCGGTGCAAATCCGCACCATGGAGGCCTTCCGCCCACCCATCCGGGTGATCATCCCGGGCAGGGTGTACCGCCGCGATTCGGACCTGCGCCACTCCCCCATGTTCCACCAGGTGGAAGGGCTGGTGGTGGATGAAGGGGTGTCCTTTGCCCACCTGAAGGCGACCCTGGAGGCCTTCGTGCACCGCCTCTTTGACCCTTCTCTCCAGGTACGTTTGCGCCCTAGCTTTTTCCCCTTCACCGAGCCTTCGGCGGAAGTGGACATCACCTGTGTCCTCTGCCGGGGTGGGGGTTGTGGGGTGTGCTCCGGTTCGGGCTGGGTGGAGATCTTGGGTGCGGGTATGGTGGACCCGCGGGTTTTTCGCGCGGTGGGCATTGACCCAGTACGGTACACCGGCTTTGCCTTCGGCCTGGGGCTGGATCGGGTGGCCATGCTCAAGTACCGCATTCCTGACCTACGTTTGCTGTTTTCTGGCGACGAACGCCTGCTGCGCCAGTTTCCCGGAGGGCTTGCGCGGTGAAGGTGCTCTACTCGTGGCTTTGCGACCACCTGGAGGCGCCGCTGCCGCCGGCGGAGATGGCCGAACGCCTCACGGCGGCGGGTTTGCACGTGGAGCTTCGCACCCCGGAAGGGCAGGACGAGGTGTGGGAGGTGGATGTGACCACCAACCGCCCGGACTGCCTGAGCCATCGGGGTTTGGCCCGCGAGGCTGCCGCCTGTGGGGCCGGCCAGTTAAAAGGCTTTTCTGTCAGGGTCGCGGAACAAGGGCCGCCAGTGCACCAGCTGGCCTTGGTGACGGTGGAGGATGAGGCGGGGTGCCCCCGCTACTGCGCCAGGGTAATCCGCGGGGTTCAAGTGGGACCTTCCCCGGCTTGGCTGGCCGAACGGCTGGCGGCCTGTGGCATTCGCCCGATCAATAACGTGGTGGATGCCACCAACTACGTCCTCCTGGACCTGGGCCATCCACTCCACGCCTTTGATCTGGCCCGCCTCGCCGGGTCTGCCATCCGCGTGCGTGCGGCGCGTCCAGGGGAGGCCATCACCACCCTGGACGGGGAAACCCGAAGGCTGGTGGCCGAGGACCTGGTCATCGCCGATAAAGAGAAGCCGGTGGCGTTGGCCGGGATCATGGGAGGAGCCAACTCAGAAATCACCCCGGCCACGCAAGATGTGCTGTTGGAGTCGGCCTACTTTGACCCCTTGCGGGTGCGGCGAACCCGCAAGCGCCTGGGTTTGGATACGGAAGCGTCCCGCCGGTTTGAACGGGGCGCAGACCGTTCTCTGGCCCGCGTGGCGGTGGATGCGGCCGCGGCTCTAATCCTGCAAGTGGCCGGGGGGGAGGTGGCCAGCGGGGTGCTGGACACCAAGCCCCACCTGCCGGAACCTGCGGTGGTTCCGTTGGATTTGCGCCGGCTGTGGGCCTTCGCTGGCTGCCACATCCCGGAGGAGTTCGTGCAGCAGCTCCTGGCTGCCCTGGAAATCCCCGTGCGCTGGGAGGGGATGGTGGGGCATTGCCAGGTTCCCTGGCATCGGGTGGATCTGCAACTGGCCGAGGATCTCTACGAGGAGGTCCTGCGCCACTGGGGGTACGACCGCATCCCGTCGCAGCTACCCCCCTCTCCGGGCGCCCCGGGGGAGCGGCGCGGCAGCTTCCCCATCACCGACCGGGCGCGGGATGTGGCCCAGGGGCTGGGATTAGCTGAGGCCATCACCTACGCCTTCGTTCCCGAGGAGGTGGAGCAGGCCTTCGCCTCGTCCCCACTGGTGCAGCGGGGGCCGTTGCTGCGCCTCCTCAACCCCCTGTCCACCCGCATGGCGGTGATGCGCCGGACCCTGTGGTCCGGCTTGGCGGAGGCGGCGGCAGCGAACCTGCGCCGGGGGGCTGACCGCGTGCAGCTTTTTGAGGTGGGACGGGTGTTCTTTGCTCAGGGAGCGCAATCCTGGGAGGAGGAGCGGCTGGCGGCCCTGCTGGCCGGTGAGGTAGGGCCCTGGGATCAACGGCGGGCGCTGGATTTTTACGACCTCAAAGGTCTGGCGGAGGCACTGGCTGAGGGGTTGGGCCTGGGGGAGCTGACGGTGGAGTCCTTGGATGGCCCCTTTGCCCCGGGTCTGGGGGCGGTGTGGTATCGCGACGGGGAGGTGGTGGGGGTACTGGGTCAGCTGCATGCCACCATTCAGAAGCTGTTTGACGCCCCCAAGCCCTTGTGGGCGTTGGAGCTGGTTCTGGATCCCACCGCTGCGCCGCCGGTGCCCACCTTTGCCGAGCTGGCGCGGCACCCGGCGGTGGTGGCGGACCTGACGGTACGCCACCCCGTCACCCTGCCCTATGCCCAGCTGGTGGCCACCCTGTGGGCTGTGGCTCCGGGGATCCTGGAACGGGTGGAACCGCTGGTGCGCTATCGCGGCGAGCAGGTGGGGCCGGAGGAGGTGAAAACAACCCTGCGTTTGACCTACCGCCACCCGGAGCGTTCCTTAACGCAGGAGGAGGTGAACGCGGCCCACTTTGCCCTCATGGATCAGTTGGCCGCCCACTTGGGGGTTTCCTTTAGCTGAGGAGGGCTCATGGATAGCCTGGATCTGTTGGAGCAGCGCGTGGATCGCCTCATTGACCAGTACCGGCAGCTGGCCAGCCGGGTGCAGGAGCTGGAGGCGGAAAACCAACAACTGCGCCAGGCGCGGGGGGAGTGGGAGCGCCTGCAGGAGGAGGTGGCTACCCTGCGCCAGGAACGCGAACGGCTCAAAGCCCGTTTGTCCCGGCTCCTGGGCCAGCTGGAAGAACTGGGTCTGTAATGGGCTTGCCGCACGCACCTGGGCCAGTGGCTGCGCAGGATCCGGTCCCTGAACAGCTGGACCAGCTTTCCCCGCGGTGGATCTTTTCCGCCCTAGCCCAGGGGGTCCTGGGCCAGGATAAGGCGTTAGAGTTTGTCGCCGTTTCCCTGTACAAGCACATCACCGGCACGCTCCCTGGCAACCTGTTGCTCATTGGAAACTCCGGCACCGGGAAGACCACCATCATGAACCACATCCAACGCCTGTACCACGAAGTGCCCCTCTTCCGTCCCCTCCGGGCCATGACCATCATCAACGCTAACCTGCTGGTGGACTCGGATCGCATGGAGTTCCGTCCGGAGCGGCTGCTGTCGGCGGTGGAACAGCGGGCGCGGGCGGTACTGGGGCAAAAGCCTGCTGCGGCAGAGCTGCAGGCGCTGATGGAGCGGGCCACGGTGTGTGTGGACGAGGTGGACAAGATGTCGGCGGTGGTGGCGGGCAAGCCCAACCCCATTGGCGTGGTGCTCCAACAGGGCTTGCTGACCTTGATGGAGGGGGAAGTGGTGCCCTTCCACACCTTTGCCCTGGTGGACGGCAAGGAAGAGGAGGTGGTGCTGCCCATCAACACCCGCGGGATGATGTTCATCTGCGGCGGCGCTTTTGAAGGGCTCTACGATCAAGTGTTTACCCGCGTCACCTCGCCAGGATCTGGGGAAAAGCTGAAGAGCACCGCCATCCGCACCGCCGACGGCCAAGTACGTATTGAGACCCGCTTTGCTCTGGCGGATTTTTTCCGCCTGGAGGACCTCTTCGCCTACGGCATGGTGCCGCAGTTCATTGCCCGCTTTGACAACGTGGTGATCCTCAATGACCTCACGGTGGAGGTGCTGAAGCAAATCCTCCTCCAGGCCGTGGACTCACCCCTCATGAGGAGCAAGAAATACTTGGCGCTGTTCCACATTGACTTGGAGGTGGAAGATTTGGCAGCGGCGCTCATGGCTGAGGCGGCGGAACGTCAGTCCCGCACGGGTGCGCGGGCGCTGCGCGGGATTTGGGGCAAGATCATGAACCCCATTGAGTTTGATCCCTTTGGCTCGGGCCTGGTCCAGCCCAAACCGGAAGGCGGGTTCCGCCTGGTGGTCACCGCCGATCTCGTGCGCCGGGCGTTGGGCCTATAGCCTCAGTTCCCAGTCACGGTTGCCCCTTTTGCGGTAACGCAAGGCCCCTCACCACCCAAGCTTTTTGCCTGCTTTTGCGCACGCTTGAGCAAGCCAGCCAAGTCTTAGGGGCACAAATTCCCAGGACGTACCACGGCTCCAGCAGGACGAGGGAAACGCCCCCAAGACCCGGGGCCCTCGCCCTTGAGGTGGGCCTGTCACTCCTTGACAAATGTGTGTCACGCTTTTATCATTACTTTGCACAAGACTCCGGCGGCCTTCGGGAGCTGCCAGGTCTTGAAGGGGAAAGGGGGACCTATGGAGCAAGGGACGTTGACCAACCGCAACCACCAAGGTTCGGTAGGCCCACCATCCCGCCGGGGATTTCTCGGTTGGGCCGGCGCCACCGCGGCCCTCTGGGCTGGGTGGATCTTGGGGATCTTTGGCGGCAGAAGACTTAGCGCCACCGCGGGCGAGGAGGCCGCAGCCCTTCCCGAGGTGCCGGGTAACCACCTGGTGCGCATGCAAAAGGAGCTCCGGCAAGCCCTCACCCGGCCCATTTCGCGCCGGCGTTGGGTCATGGTGGTGGATGTGCGGGCCTGCAGCGGCTGCCAGGCCTGCGTGGTGGCGTGCCGGGCGGAGAACAACGTGGGGCCCGAGGGCTCCTACCGCCGTGTGCCCGAAGGGCCTGCCGGGCGCTTCCCTAACCTCACCAACGTGTTCATGCCTACCCACTGCGTGCAGTGCGATGACCCGCCGTGCATGCGGGCGGTCCCGGCGGGCATGATCACCAAACGGCCCGATGGCATTGTGGAGTTTGACTACCGGCGGCTGCGCGGCAGCTACGCCGAGGCGGCGCGGGCGGCCTGCCCCTACCGCGCCGTTCACGTGGATCAAGGGCGGCTGTTCACCCATGGAACACCAGCGGTGCAGGCCTATGAAACCCGGCCCTTTGAGGAGTACCAGGGTCAATGGCAACGAGTGGGGGCCAACACCCTTTCCGGGGCGGCGCGCAAGTGCCACTTCTGCCTCCACCGCATTGAGGCGGGGATCCTCCCGGCCTGCGTCACCACCTGCATGGGTCATGCGGTGTACTTCGGGGATGCCAACGATCCCACCACCCTGGTGAGCGAGATGTTGGCCAACTACCGGTGGATCCGCATCCACGAGGAGGCGGGCATTGAGCCGCGGGTGTACTACGTGGAGGAACCCATCGCCGGCGTGCGGGCGCGCAACTGCGCCACCTGTCACTAAAAGGGGGGAGCCATGAGCCAGCAGGGAAAAAACCAAGGCCTCAACCGCCGGGAGCTTTTGGGATCGGCGGCATTTCTGGCGGGGACTGCGGCAGGGGCCGCGCTGGTGGAGGAAGCCAGCGCAGGGCCGCTGCGGGAGAGCCCAGCGGCGAGCCCCGAGTCCTACATTTACACCACCTGCCTGCAATGCAACACCGGCTGCGAGATCAAGGTGCGCATTGAAAACGGCGTGGCGGTGAAGGTGGAGGGAAACCCCTACGGACCGCGAGCCATGGATCCCCACATCCCTTGGAACACCCCAGCCGCCGCTGCCGCCCCGATCCACGGGCACATTTGCCCCAAAGGCCAAGCGGGTATCCAGTCGGTCTACGACCCTTACCGCATCACCAAGGTACTCAAGCGGGCGGGTCGGAGGGGAGAGGGGAAGTGGGTCACCATACCCTTTCACCAGGCCATTGCCGAAATCGCCGAAGGGGGTTACCTGTTTAGCCACGTGCCCGGTGAGGAGCGCCGGTGGGTGACGGGTCTGCGCGAACTGTGGGCTCTGCGGGATCCGCAGCTGGCTTCCGCCATGGCCGCCGATATCACCCGGATTCGCCGCAAGACCATGACGGTGGCGGAGTTCAAGGCCAAGTACGCCGAGCACTTGGACAAGCTCATCAATCCCGACCACCCCGACTTGGGTCCCAAGAACAACCAGTTGGTGTTCAACTGGGGCCGTCTGAAGGCGGGGCGCAGCGACTTCTTTGCCAGGTTCTGGCGCGACAGCTTCGGCTCGGTGAACGGCCATGGCCACACCACCGTCTGTCAGGGCTCCATTTACTTTGCCGCCAAGGCCATGATGGACCAGCCCTCGGGCGGCAGCTTCACCGGTGGGTCCAAGTTTTACTGGATGGCCGATGCCAGCCACTCGGAGTTCATCATTTACTGGGGGGCCAACGTCATTGACGCCAACTACGGTCCCCCCCTTAAGGTGCCCAAGATCATGCGCGGTCTTACCACCGGCCGCCTCAAGGTGGCCGTGGTGGACCCGCGGTTTTCCCGCATTGCCTCCAAGGCTTGGCGTTGGGTGCCGGTAAAACCGGGGACGGACGCGGCACTGGCCCTAGGCATGATCCGTTGGATTTTGGAAAACAACCGGTTTGACCGCCGTTACCTGGAAAACGCCAACCGCGCTGCCGCTGCTGCCGACAACGAGCCCACCTGGAGCAACGCCTGCTGGCTGGTGCGCATTGGCAGCGATGGCAAACCGGGCAAGCTCTTGCGGGCCTCGGACTTGGGCTTGGGAGGGGATGCGGATACCTTTGTGTGCCTCAAAGGGGGGCAGCCCGTTACCTTCAAATCCGACGATGCGGCCAAGGTGGCGGAGGGGGATCTCTTCGTGGATACCACTGTGGGCGGGATTCGCGTGAAGTCAGCCCTGCAGCTCTTGCGAGAGGAGGCGTTCTCCCGTTCCCTGGAAGCCTGGGCCAAGGAGTGCGACGTGCCGGTGAGCACCATGGTGGAGCTGGCGCGGGAGTTCACCTCCCACGGCAAGAAGGCGGTGGTGGAAATCCACCGGGGTGTTTCCCAACACACCAACGGCTTCTACAACACCTTGGCCACCTACGCCCTGAACCTGCTCATCGGCAACTTGGACTGGCAGGGCGGATTGGTGTTCAGCGGCGGCACTTACACCGAGGGGGGCGGCAGCGGCAGGCCCTTTACCCTCTCGGACCACCCCCGGCGCCTCACCCCCTTTGGGGTCAACATCATCCGTGGGGAAAACGTATACGAGGAGAGCACCCTCTTTGCCGGGTATCCGGCCAAACGGCCCTGGTACCCCTTCGCTTCGGACATCTACCAGGAGGTGATCCCCTCCGCCGGTGAGGGGTACCCCTACCCCATCAAGTGCCTCATCCTATACATGGGCGCGCCGGTGTACTCCCTGCCGGCGGGGCATGCCCTCATTCCCATCCTGCGGGATCCGGAAAAAATTCCCCTGTTCATTACCTCGGACATCGTGCTCTCGGAGCACTCCCGCTACGCCGATTACGTGTTCCCCGACCTCACCTACCTGGAGCGCTGGGAGTTCCACCGCACGCATCCCTCCATCGTGCACCGCGTGTCGCCCATCCGCCAGCCGGCCATCGCCCCCATCCCCGAAACCGTGGAGGTGTTCGGAGAAAAAATGCCCATTTCCATGGAGGCGGTGTTCCTGGCGCTGGCGGAGCGTCTGGGGATGCCCGGGTTTGGGCCCGATGGGTTTGGACCGGGCAGACCTCTGCGGCGGCCGGAGGACTTTTACCTCAAGATGGCAGCCAACGTAGCCTACGGCGACAGCGCCAGCGACGTGTGCCCCGACGCCAACGAGGAGGAAATGCGCATCTTTTTGGCAGCCCGCCGTCACCTGCCACCTTCCGTCTTTGACCCGGAGAAGTGGCGCGCGGCGGTGGGGGATGCCTGGTGGCGAAAAGTGGTGTACGTGCTCAACCGCGGCGGCCGCTGGTGGTCCTACGACGAGGCTTGGACCGCCAACGGTCAAACCAAGGCCAAGTACGGCCGCTTGGTGAACCTGTATCTGGAAAAGGCAGCCACGTTAAAGAACTCCA
>JANXCP010000067.1 GCA_025060245.1 Thermoanaerobaculum sp.
GATTACCCCTGACCTCTTGCCCTTTGCTGAAAAGCCCCAGAGCCAAGATCTTTCCTTGGCGGCGCTGGAGGAGGCTCACATCCGGCGGGTGCTCGCCAGCTGTGGCTGGAACGTGAGCCGGGCTGCGCAGGTGCTGCAAATTGACCGCGTGACGTTGTACAACAAGATGAAGCGGTACGGCCTCCGTCGCCCGTGAAGGTGCGCGTGCTGCACCACGAAAGCCTGCCTCCTGCCACTTTAGGGCAGCTCCTGAGCAGGCTACCGGCACCCTTTCAAATCCACCGCAAGGAGCCTTGGCAGTTCCCGGACCACGTGGGGTTCGATCCTTACCGCCAACAGAGCAACGCCCTGGAGCTCTTGCGCACCCTGCCCACACCGGGGCAGGGGGAAGCGGTCTTGGGCCTGGTGGGCATAGACCTCTACTTGCCCAGCCTTACCTTTGTCTTTGGGCTGTCCCTCCTGGGTCAGCGGCAGGGCCTCCTCTCCTCCCTCCGCCTGCGGCCGGACAACGGCGACGCCCTCCTGTGGCAACGCCGGGTTTTGGTGGAGGCAGTCCACGAGCTCGGGCATGCGGTGGGTTTGGTCCACTGCCCCCTGGCCTCCTGCGCCATGCACCAGTCCTTTCACCCCGAGGCAGTGGACCTCAAAGAACCGGCTTATTGCCCCGCCTGCCTGAGCCAGCTCTCCGCCCTTTTGGGTTCACAAGGGCAGGGGGCAGGAAAGCTCAACCGCAACTAGCGCGGGTGCCACGTACGTTTGGCGAAGCGGGCGCAGTTGCGGCAAAAAACCCGGCCTTACCGCCGGACCTAGTCAGGGGCAACCCCCTTGGAAGGGGGCCACGGCTTCCACCGTTGCTGCCGCCAGGCTTGCCCCCGGCAGCGCCCCAGCCAGGACCGCCGAGGCCAACTGATCGGCCAACCGCAACGGCTCGGGCAGACGATACCTGCTAGTGGCAAGGACGAGCTGCACCGCCTGGGGCAACTTCAAGCGATGGCCCACCGAGACCGCCACTGGCTTCGCCCGGTCGCGAGTCCGGACGAGCGCCCCAACCACCTTCCCTTCGTGGGTGACGGGCACCCAGTTCCCCCGGCGTTCCGCTAAGGGGGACACCTGACCGCAGAGCAGGGCGCCGGCACAGCCCAAGAAAGGCTTTTTAAACAGTGCACCCACCACGCAAGCCAAACCCGCTCCCCAGGGGTGGGCGGTACCGTGGCCGTGGACCATCCCCACCCAACGCCTCACTGGGAGCCGCTGCAGGAGCGGCAACAAACAGGGCGCTTCGCGGAGGAAGAACAACCCAGGTTGGTAGGGCGCGGAAATGGGACGGCGTAGGGCTCGCCACCAAACGGGAAAACCTTCCTTGAGATCCCAAACCACGGCAGCGGCCACCGCAACGCCGCTGTCGTATGCCACGTCCGCCCCCACAACCCAGCGCGGGAGCACCGCCAAAGGTGCTTGCTTCAGTCGCCCTACCAGGTGCCGAGCCCATGCTTCCGCTTCGGCAGGCAACGGCCAGCCCGCAGGTTCCTGCCCCTGCGGTGGGCGATCGCCTTGGCCTGACACCCTCTTCACGCCCACCCCCTGACGTCATGGTAGTATGAAGACGAAGGGAGGACCCATCATGACGCCTTGGTTTCGCGCCTTGTTCGTCGTTGGTCTTGTGGCTGCCGTCGCGGTGGCAGCGGTGCAGCTTCCTGAAACGGTGACGTTGGATAAGGCCAAGAACAAACAAGCACCGGTGGTGATGTCGCACAAACTGCACGCAGAGAAGATCGCCTGCGACACCTGCCACCACACCCAAAAGGGCCTCACCGCCCAGACTGCCACCGAAGTGCCAACCTGTGCCTCCTGCCACTTGGACCCAGCCAAACCGGAAGTCCCGTCCATGCGGGAAATGAGCCTGACCAAGAACCCGTTGCACAAGCTGTGCATTGACTGCCACAAGAAGGAGGCCAAAGGCCCCACCAAGTGCGCCGAGTGTCATAAGAAGTAGGCAGCGCCCAGAGCCCCGCATGCGGCGGAGCCCTTCGCGACCCGGGCGTGGGTGGGCTGGGGGGGTCCCACCGGTGCAGGTCCCCCAGCGGCCCCACCCCCCGCCCGAGCAAACAGCAGTGGAAGAGGAGGCGGTGTGGACCTGCCCCAACTGCGGGAGCGGGCTGGAGGAGCGTTCCTGTAAGCTTCGTTGCCCTAACCCCGCCTGTGGGTTCTTCTGCTCCTGTTCGGACTTCTTGTGAGCGTGCCCAGCCCGCGGGCCTTAGCCAATTTTCCTTGGCTTCACCGCCTCAAGCGGTTGTGGCGCGCCTTCGCCCTCAAGCTAGGTCACGCCCCTCCCTTCTTGGTTTTTGACCCGGCCTACCGAGAGCAGCTGCGGGGAGTGCCGGTGGACCCCCTGCGAGGGGAAAAGCTCTTAGCGTTCTTGAGCATGGAACGGCTCATCCGCCGTGAGCAGGTCACCAGGCCCCTGCCGGCGGCTATGAAAAATTTGCTCTTGGCCCACGACCCCGCCTACTTGGAGTCCCTCCAGCAGCCGGAAACCCTCACAAGGATCTTGGGGCTGCCCGTGTTGCCAGGGCAAGAGGAGCACATCCTGCAACTGCAGCGCCTCATGGTCGGGGGGACCATCCAAGCGACCCGCCTGGTCTTGGCCGGTGCGCCTCTGGCCGTGCACCTGGGCGGGGGTTTTCACCACGCCTTCCGCGACCGCGGCAGCGGGTTTTGCGTCTTCAACGATATTGCCGTAGCCATCCTGCGCTTGCGCCAGAAGGGGTTTTCCGGGAACGTGCTGGTGGTGGATCTGGACCTTCACGACGGCAACGGGACCAGGCAGATCTTCGCCCACGATCCGACGGTCTTCACCCTCTCCGTTCATAACCGCCATTGGGGCGAGACGAAAGCCCAGGCCTCCCTTTCCATTGCCCTCGGTGACGAGGTGGAGGACCTGGCGTACCTCCAGGCGGTGGAAGAGGCGTTAGAGCAAGTACTGCAAGCTTTCTCCCCCAACCTGGCGATCTACGTGGCCGGTGTGGACGTGGCCGCTGGCGACCCCTTGGGCAACTGGCGCATTACCCCGGAAGGGGTGCTACGCCGCGATCAGTTGGTTCTGGGCCGCCTACGGCAAGACAAGGTCCCGGTGGTCATGCTCCTGGCTGGCGGTTATGGCGACCACGCATGGCGCCACACCGCCCGAACCCTGGCCTGGTACCTCACAGGGGATCCCATGGAGCCGCCCTCCGATGAGCTGGTGGCCTTGGCCCGCTTGCGTCAGCTCCCCGACCTCTTGGGGGAAGAGCCTGAAGATGATGCCGACTGGGGGTTGTCGGAGGAAGACCTGTTCGGTGTGCTGCCCGCCTTGCCCGTGGAGCGCCGTTTCTTAGGGGCCTTTTCGCCGGTGCGGGTGGAGCTGGTGCTCGAGCGGATGGGGCTGCTGCAACAAATTCGCGCCAAGGGTTTCGCCTGCCCCACGGTGAGCTTGGAACTGGACCACCCCCTCGGGCACACCCTGCGCATTTTTGGTGATCCGCAGCGGAGCGAGCTGCTGTTGGAGCTGCGTGTGGCCCGCACCTCCCGGGCGATTCCCGGGTTTGAGGTGCTGGCAGTGGAGTGGTTGCTGCTGCAAAACCCTCGGGCAGCCTTCACCCCTGACCGGCCACCCTTGCCTGGGCAGCAGCACCCCGGCCTCGGCCTCCTTGCTGAGGTGTTCGCCCTCTTGGTGAGGCTGTGTGAGGAGCTGGCCTTGGATGGCCTTTACTTTCGCCCCTCCCACTACCATTTGGCAGCCCTGGCCCGCCGCCACGCCACCTTTCTTCAACCGGAGCACGCCGCGCTGTTTTCCGCCCTGGCCCACCTGCTGGCGCAAGTGCCGCTGCCCGAAGCCTCCCGCTTGGTGCACGAGGGGAAGATCATCAACCGCGCCACCGGTGAGCGGATCCAATGGGAAGCCTTCCCCATGGTCTTGCCCGTGTCCCAGCACCTGCGCCAACTGGTGGAGGGGGCCCATTTTCAGGAAAAGGTCGCCACAACCCTGCCCACCCTCCAGCTGGCGATGGCCGAAGGCCAACCCTAGAAGCGGTCCCCTCCGGGTAAAGGGTGGCGGGAGCACCAGGAACGGTAGCGCCGCTCCCGCTCTTCACCCCCCTCATCGGCCTTCCATCCACCCAT
Organism: Thermoanaerobaculum sp.; assembly: GCA_025060245.1. Lineage (GTDB taxonomy): Bacteria > Acidobacteriota > Thermoanaerobaculia > Thermoanaerobaculales > Thermoanaerobaculaceae > Thermoanaerobaculum. The sequence goes on from JANXCP010000067.1 coordinate 4,159, forward strand.
ATGCTCCAGGGCCAGATCGCTGAGGGCCTGGAGGTGATCTGGCCGGTCGTTGAGGGCGCCAACGTAGCGGAAACGCCCTCCCCCAGCGTGGGCAAAAACCTCCCGGTTGGTGATGGCGATCTCTTCCAAGGTTTCCAAACAGTCAGCGGCAAAGCCTGGGCAGATCACATCCAGGCTGGCAAGCCCCGCCCTACCCCATTCCTCCACCAGTTCAATGGTGGCCGGTTCCAGCCATGGATCGCGGCCAAACTTGGATTGAAAGGCCACCGCCCAACGCTCCGGCGGCAAGTTCAGCTGCTCCGCCACCAGGCGAGCGGTTTTTTGGCAGTGGCAAAAGTAGGGATCGCCGGCGAGGAAACCTTGCAACGGAATCCCGTGAAAGGAAAAGAGCAGCCTCTCCGCCTCCCCTTCCCGTTGCCACAGCTCCTGCACGGAGTTGACCAAGGCCCGAATGTAGCCGGGGTGGTCGTGGTAGCTACCCACCACCCGCACCTCCGGCACCCACCGCCATCGGGCCAACTCGCCAAAGGCCTCAGCCAAACTGGAGCCGGTGGTGGCGGAGGCGTACTGGGGGTACAGCGGGAAGAGCAGGATCCGATCGCACCCCAACGCGCCCAGCTCCCGCAGGGCCGCGGGAATGGATGGGTGGCCGTAACGCATCCCCAAACGAACATGGATGGGACCGGCCCACTGCTTCCGCAGCCGCACCTCCAGCTGGGCCGCCTGCCGTTGGCCCAAAACCAGCAAGGGGGAGCCCTCCGGCCACCAAATGCGACGGTACAGGGCCGCCGACCTCCGCGGGCGGGTGGTCAAAACAAAAAGGTGGAGGATGGGCCACCAACGCCACGCCGGCAACTCCACCACCCGCCGATCCTGCAAGAACTGGCGCAGGTAGGTCCGCAACGCCCGCGCCGTGGGCGCCGCCGGCGTTCCCAGGTTGACCAGCAAGACCCCCACAGCCCGCGGCTGACGGTGGGAAAAAGGTGGAGACCACAAGCTCATGGGATGTCCTCATGCCCCGTGGCAAAATCTCGCAGGCGCCTGGCCTGCCACCACAGCCCAGCCACAAAACCGAGAATCCCAAGCACCCCCACCGCCCCCAGGTGCCATATGAGCACATGGCGTGGATCGGAAACCGGACAAACCAGGTGCTGCACCGCATCCGCCAACACCCCCGCGCCCACGCCGCCCAACAGACCTGCCCGCGAAGGGGAGAGGGGGTAGGCTCGGACCACCAGCCACAGCGTCAAGAGCAGGGCGGGCAGGCCCAGAACCGCTTCGCGAGCAAAGCAGGCGAGGCCTGCCATGCCGGCCATGGGGGGGCAAGGACAGCGGGCATGGGTCAGAAGCGCCACCCCCAGCTCCACCACCACCGCACCCCCCAGGGCCAAGGCCAGGGTGGAACGCGGTGCGCCCTGGCCCGGGATCCCCTCGCGCAGGGCCAAGAAGATCAGCACAAGGCCGGCCAGGGCCTCCGCCAGGGTGGCGCCCCACAGCAGCCAGAAACCCAAGCGAGGGGCGTTGAAACGCAGCCCCAGCAACGCCGGGCCGGCGATCAGGAGGGCGCAAACCCACAGGATCACCAGCACGAGGCGCACCGAAGGGGCCGCCACCGGCCGCACCGGCCGCAAGTCCTGCGCCACCTGGAGGCGAAGTCGCGGGGGAAGTTCCTGGTTCATCGCCGCTCCTCCCGGGCTGCCTCCCGCAGCTGCTCCATGGCGCGATGCGCCCGCACCTTGGCTGCACCCTCACTCAAGCCCAGCACTTTCCCCACCTCCTTGAAGCTCAAACCCACCACGTGGTGCAGCATCAGCACCTCCCGGGTTTTTTCCGGCAGCCGTGCTAAAAGGCGCGTGAGGTCTTTTTTCCCCTCCCACTCCCCCGCGGCGGAGCTCACGGGCACCTCAGGCAGGGTTTCTTCGGCCAGCTGCTCGTGAGCCGAGCGCCGGCGAAGGGCCCGCTGGCTCATGAGGAAGACGTTGCGGGCAATGGCGTACACCCAAGGGCGCACCGGTTTTCCCGGTAAATAGGTATGTCGTGCACGGTGAAGCTGCAGGAAGGTGTCCTGCAGGAGATCCTCTGCCCAGTGGTGGTCCCGGGTGAGCGTGCGCAGGTAGCCCAAGAGCTCTCCCGAAAGCAAAGCGAACAGCTGCTCAAACGCCTCCAAGCTGCCGCTTTGGTAGGCCTCCATGAGGGCCTGTAACTTCTCGTCCTGTGCCTTCTCCTCCCCCACTTGGGAAGTGTACCCCGGATCTTTCGCCGAAATGGATACGGTGGCGCTCGGGCTCTTTAACGGTCGTGAAGGTGAGTGTTCCCGCACGGGCAGCAAGCCTCAGCTGGTGTAGAATAAAACCCCCGCGTTCCCGCGGGGCGGGGGACAGCCCATGACGCAACAGGATCAGCAGGAGCAGAAGGCAAGCTTCATGGAGGCGCTGGCCGAAAGCTTTACCAGCGAGCAGCTGCAGGTGGGGCAGTTGGTCTCGGGGCAAATCGTGGCAGTTTCAGGGGATCTGGCGCTGATCGCCGTGGGGGGGAAGACCGAGGCCATCATGGACCGCGCCGAGCTGGGGGAGCTACGGCCAGGGGACAACCTGGAGGCGGTGGTGGTGGCTACCGCACCGGAGCTGAAGGTCTCCCACCGACTGGCCATTGAACGGCGGGAGCGGGAAGCCCTGAAGGGGGCTTTTGCCAACCGGATCCCGGTTCAGGGGAAGGTGACGGGTCGCAATCGGGGCGGGTACGACGTTTCCATTGCCGGTATCCGGGCCTTTTGTCCATACTCACAAATGGAGCTGGGCTACCCGAAAAACCTGGATGCCTACCTGGGTAAGTCGTTCACGTTCCTTATTACCGAGATGGCCGAGGACCTGTCCACCATGGTGGTGTCGCGGGCTGCCGTGCTCTTGGAGGAAAAGGAAGAGGCCAAGCGGCAGGCGTGGGAGAAGATCCACGTGGGATCCGTCCTGGAGGGCACCGTTAAGACCATTCGGGATTTTGGGGTTTTCGTGGACCTCGGTGGAGTGGACGGCATGATCCACACCACCGAGCTTTCCCACCGACAGCCGGTGAAGCCGTCCCAAGTGGTGCGGGTGGGGGAAAAGGTCCAAGTGAAGGTTCTTGAAGCGGACCGGGAAAAGGAGCGGATTGCCCTCTCCCTCAAGGCACTGCAACCCGACCCCTGGGACGAGGTCCTGCGGCGCTACCAGGTGGGCGGCCCCTTCACCGGAAAGGTGGTCCGCAAGGCGGAGTTTGGCGCCTTTGTGGAGTTGCCCGAAGGTGTGGACGGGTTGCTCCACGTGACCCAACTTCCTCCAGGAATGCGCCTGGACGACCCGAGCCTGGAGGTGGGGCAAACCGTCACCGGGTTTGTGCGCGAGCTGGATGCGGACCGTCGGCGCATTGGCTTGAGCCTGCGGCCGGTGGCCACCAGCGACCCCTGGTTGGATGCGGCCGAACGCTACCCAGAAGGGACCCTGGTGGAAGCAACGGTGGAGCGAGTGGCACCCTTCGGCGTGTTCGTGGAGCTGGAACCGGGGCTAGAAGCGCTCATCCCCGCTTCGGAAAGCGACGTGCCCAAGGGCAAATCCTTAAGCGACAGCTTCGTTCCCGGGACTCGGGTGGCCGCCGTGGTGCTGTCGGTGGATGCCGGGCATCGCCGGCTTTCCCTTTCAGTCAAGAAGGCGAAGGAGAAAAAGGCTGCCAAGGAATTCCGCCGTTGGGCCGAGGAACGGAAAGCCAAGCCCGAACCGCAGGTCACGGCCTTCGGCTTGGCACTGCTTAAGGCGTTGAAGGAACGCGAGGTGCCGCGCTCGTAGGCGGTTCGGCGGGCAGTTCCACCCACACCTTGGTGCCCTCCCCCACCTTGGAGGTCAAGTGCAGATGGCCTCCCAGGCGCGCCACCAAGTGCTTGACGATGGCCAGCCCAAGCCCCGATCCGGCCCCTTCCCCCTCCCCTCGGCGCACGCGGTAAAAACGTTGGAAGACCAGCGGGAGGTCCGCTTCCGGGATCCCCAGGCCTGTATCCTCCACCAGCAGCTCCGCCCCTCCGTCCCGCCGCCGCACCCGGACGGTAACCGTGCCTTTGGGGCGGTTGTAACGAATGGCGTTGTCCACGAGGTTGCTCAACACTTGCGCGAGCCGCCAGCGATCCGACACCACACCCACCGCCTCCCCCTCCACCGTGACGAGCACCTGGCGCTCCTGGGCCAACGCCGCCAGATCCGCCACCACCTCCTGCGCCAAGGAGAGGAGGTCCACGGAAACCAGCTCCAACACCAGCCGGCCGGTTTCAATTTGCACCAGCTCCTCCAAATCCCTGGCGAAGCGGGAAAGCCGGTCCACCTGCCGGCGCAGCATGGCCTCTGGCTCCCCTACCCAGCCCCGATCCCGCAGCTCATCAGCGATTCCTTGCAGGACCGTAATGGGGGTGCGCAACTCGTGGGCCAAATCCGCCACCAGCGCCCGGCGCGCCGCCTCAAACCGCACCTCGGGGCTGATGTCCCGCACCAGCAAGGCGTGGGTTAAGAGGGGATGGGCCAAGCCTTCTAAGGTTACCGCCAGGGTGCGCCCGTGAAGCTCCACCTCCCCATGGCGGCTCGCGCCAGGAGCCACGTCCTCGCTCAAGAGGGCAGTAATCTGCGGGTTGGCACACCGTTCCCAAAAGTAGCAGCCCAGGGGCAGGGGACCAAGGAGTCGCTCCGCGGCGTGGTTGGCAAAGTGTACCGCACGGTCGCGATCCAGTAGCACCACACCTTCGGCCACCCGTGCCAGGGCCTGGCGGCAAGCCTCCAGTTCCCGCCGCAACTCGTCCTGAATGCGGCGGAAGGAGCGATCGGCTTCGTAGGCCAAGGCCGAGGTTTCAGCCTCCCGCGGCAGCTCGCACCAGGGTGCCAAGATCCCGTGCACCTGCGCTTGCTCCCGCGCCACCAAGAACTGGGCGACCCACCCCACCCCAGCGGCGCCCAAAAGAAGGCCCAAAAATCCCCACCAAGGGAATGGGGACCGCTTCACTTCCTGCACCAGGTGCACCACCAGGGGTTCACCCTTCACTTCCCCTCGCACTGCCAAGGAACGGGAAACCACCCCCGTGGCCAAGGAGCGGCGCCGGCTGAACGCCTCCCCCACCTCCATGGCGCGGAGGAACTCGGGCTTTTGCCGGTACTGCGCCACCGAGGGCAGCAGGGTAAAGGGCACATGGGAGTCGGCCAGCACCGTACCGTCCGCAGCTACCAAGGTCACCCGTGCCCCGAGAAACACTCCGAGTTGTTCCATGTGCCTGTTGCGGAGCTCAGGGGTTAGGGGCAGCAAACGGGGCAGCTGCGCCACCAACTGCGCCGCGGCGGTACGGAGCTGCCTTTCTTCCGCCTTTTCCCGGCGACGCTGGCCGAACTGCCATAATCCCACCACCAGCGAACCTGCCAGAAGGAAGGTCAGGGCGGCCACCACCACGGCCAAACGCAGTCGTGATCTCACGGCCACCCTCGGAAACGGTACCCCACGCCGAGGACGGTTTCCACCACCTCGTTGCCGAGCTTCTTGCGCAGGGTGCGGATATGGGCGTCCACCGTTCGCTCATCCACACCTGCTGCGAGACCCCAAACCCCGTCCAGGATTTGTTGGCGGTTCGCCACCCTTCCTTTGAGGCTGATGAGAAACCACAGCAAAGAAAACTCCCGACGGGTTAAGTGAACCGGTTGCCCGTCCAACAACACCCGCAGCGCCCCCCCGTCCACCAACAGACGCCGGTCTTCGTAGCGCTCTTCGGGGGTTCCGCGCTCCCACGCCACGCGGCGTAACAGGGCTTTTACCCGCGCCTCTAACTCGGCCAAAGAAAACGGTTTCACCAGGTAATCGTCGGCACCGAGGGAGAGCCCTGTCACGCGATCGGCCTCGCTGGAGCGGGCAGTAAGCATGAGGATGGGGACGGTACGGGTGGTTTCCCAGCTGCGTAGCTCGCGGCAGAGGGTAAGCCCGTCGGTATCGGGGAGGGAAAGGTCCAAGATCACCAAATCCGGAACTTCCTCCTCCATGGCCTGCAGGAACTCACGACCCCGGGCAAAGGTGCGGACCGTGAGCTCCCGGCTGCGCTCCAGCCTGGTGGCCACCAGTCGAGCAATATCCGGATCGTCTTCCACTAGAAACACCCTGCGGCTCACACCGGTCTCCCTCTTAAGTAGGCCTCCGTTTCCGGGCGTTGGGGGTTGGTAAAAAGCTCCACCGTGGGACGCATTTCAATCAGCTCACCACGGAGAAAAAAGGCAGTGCGGTCGGCCACGCGACTGGCTTGGGCCAAGTTGTGGGTCACGATGACCACCGTCATGCGCCGCCCCAACTCCATCACCAGTTCCTCCACCTTCGCCGTGGCCAAAGGGTCCAGCGCCGACGCCGGCTCGTCAAACAGCATCACCTCCGGTTTCACCGCCAGGGCACGGGCAATGCACAGGCGCTGTTGCTGACCCCCGGAAAGCCGCAGGGCCGGCGCATGGAGGCGATCCCGCACCTCCTCCCACAGCGCCGCTGCCCGCAGGGCTGCTTCCACTTCCAGCTCCAACTGCGCCCGCGACAGCTTGAAGTGGAGTTTGAGGCCGTACGCCACGTTGTTGAAGATCGAGGTGGGAAAGGGGTTGGAGCGTTGGAACACCATTCCCACCCGCCGGCGTACCAGCACCGGATCCTGCGCTTCGCCGTAGAGATCTTCACCGTCCAGCAGCACCTGACCGGTCAAGGAAAAGCCGGGCACCACATCGTTCATCCGGTTGAGGCAGCGCAAAATGGTGGACTTCCCGCATCCGGAAGGACCGATGAAGGCCGTCACCCCTTGCGCTGGGATGTCCATGGTGAGCTGGCGCACCGCCACCCGTTCCCCGTAAAAACAGGTCACGTTGCGCAGGGAAAAGCGGATGTCCTCAGGCACCGTGGGACGGTCCTCCGTGGACGTGCCGGATGTCCTGCCCTTCCACCAGGTACACCACCTGCTCGGCAATGTTGGTGGCTTGGTCAGCCACCCGCTCCAGGGAACGGGCAATGAGGATGAGCGCCAACGCCCGGGGAATGGTCCGGGGATCGCCCAGCATGTAGGTGAGGAGCTCACGGAAGACCTCTTCGTGCATGGCATCCACCACATCGTCCCGGGCAATCACCTGCCGCGCCAGGGGCGCATCGTGCTCCACATACGCCTGCAGGGCCTGCCGAATCATTTCCTGGGCGATTTCAGCCATGCGTGGCAGAGTCACGAACGGTTTGAGGGGGGGAAAGCGGTTCAAGACCAGGGCCTGTTCGGCGATGTTCACGGCGTGGTCACCCACCCGCTCCAAATCCGGGGCAATCTTGGTGGCGGTAATTACCAAGCGCAAATCGGAGGCCAGCGGGCGCTCGCGCACGATGATCTCCACCGCCGTGCGGTCCACTTCCTTTTCCCGCGCGTCCACCCGGGCATCGGCCGCCAAAACCTCTTCCGCCGCCTGGGAGTCCCGCTCCACCAAGGAGCGCACGGCCAAGCGCAACTGTTGTTCCACCTCACCGGCCATGGTGAGCAGCTGCTGCTTTAACTTTTTCAGCTCCACATCAATGGGTCGCTCCACCGTTCCCTCCTAACCGACCCGACCGGTGAGGTAGCGTTCCGTGAGCTCCTTTTTTGGTGTGGCGAACAC
>JANXCP010000068.1 GCA_025060245.1 Thermoanaerobaculum sp.
CGTGTTGGTGCAACGTTTAGGCCCGGCCACCGGCACCGCCACCGCGGGGGCGCAAGGGGACGTGCAGCTGGTGGCTTCCCTCATCTCCGGTGGGTACCCCCTCCCCGTGCTGTGCATTTCCAACTTTGAAGACTGCTGGACGCTGCCGCCGGTGGCCTTGACCACCGCCGTGGCCGCCCGCACGCCGGTCATCCTCCTTACGTCCAAGGAAATGGTCATGACCCAACGGGACCTGGATGTGAGCCTCTTGCCCCCCATAAGGCAGGTGCAGCCCCAGTGGTATGACCAGCAGGAGCCCTACCGACCCTATGCCGCCACCGGGGAAGTACCCGTTCCCCCCTTCCTGCCCGTGGGCCAGGGGCAGCACCAGGTACGCCTCACCGCCTCCACCCACGACTGCCGGGGCATCATCCAGCACACTTCCCCCGAGGCCATGGCCAACACCCGCCGTTTGCAGCGCAAAGTGGAAGCCCTCACCCCCACGGTGTACGAGCTGGACGAAGCGGAGGGAGCCGAAGCCCTGGTGGTGGCCTACGACGTCACGGCAGAAGCGGCACGGGACGCGGTGGTGGCCCTGCGGCGCCAAGGTGTCCCTGTCTCCTTGTTCATCCCCAAGACCCTCTGGCCCATTCCGCCGGTCTACGACACCATCCTGAACCGCTACCAGCGGCTGGTATTTGCGGAGGAAAACCTGCAAGGGCAGTGGGCACACCTGCTCTTCGGCCATCGCTTGCCCGAGCGGGTGCGCACCGTCACCGCCGTAGGGACCATGGTCAGCCCGCAGCAGATCCTGGAGGAGGTGGCAGCATGAGCGCAGTGCTTCTTACGGACAAACTGCCCTACTGCCCTGGGTGTACCCACCACCACGTCACCCGGCAAACCGCCAAGGCCCTGGAGAAACTGGGCTACACCCCCTTTGACGTGGTTCTGGTCACTGACATTGGCTGCCACGGCATTGCCGACGCGGTCTTTGCCACCCACACGGTGCACGGGCTCCACGGCCGCTCCACCGCCCTAGGATGTGGCATCGCCATGGGCCTGCCGCCCGGCAAGAAGGTCATCGTGTTCATCGGCGACGGGGGCGCCACCATTGGCCTGCAGCACATCCTGGAGGCCGCCCGCATGAACATCCCCCTCACGGTGGTGGTGCACAACAACTTCCTCTACGGCATGACCGGCGGCCAGCCCTCGGGGCTCACCCCGCCGGACTTCAAGACCGTCATTGCCCCCGAAGGCACGCACCTCCCCCACCATAACCTCTGCGAGCTGGTGCACCAGGCAGGGGCTGCCTTTGCCGCGCGGGTCGTGGGCTTGGGAGATTTCTCCTCCACCTTGGCCGAGGCCTTCGCCCAGGACGGGTTTTCCCTGGTGGAGGTGCTGGAAATGTGTACCTCGTACACCCCCAAGTTCAACCCCGATTTTAAATTACGCGAGGTAGCCCAAGCAGCCGGCTACGCCCTGGGGAGCTGGAAAAACGAGCCGCGCCCCGCCTATCGGCCCAACTTCCAGCAGCAGCGCCCCTCCCTTTTGGCCCAGCTGAAGCGGGTGGAACGGCAAGCGGGGGCTACCCTCAGCGGTCGGGTGGGGATCATCCTCGCTGGATCAGCGGGGGAAGGTGTGCAGTACGCCGCCGAGAGCTTCGCTCGGGCAGCAGTGGCCGGCGGTCTCCACGCCACAAAGAAGGGCAGCTACCCGGTCACCGTGGGAGTCGGTTTTTCCGCCGCGGAGATCCTCCTGGACCCGGAACCCATCCGCTACCACGGCATCACCCAACCTGACCTGGTGATCATCACCTCCGAGGATGGGCTCCACTGGTCGCGGCCCCTCTGGAGCGGGATGACCGCCGGACAAGTGTACCTGGACGCTTCCCTGCCCCGGCCCGAAGTGCGGGTGCCCGTGGAGGTGCGGGACTTCCGCACCCCCCACGGGGCCAAGAACGCTGCCCTCTTCGCCCTGGCCGTCGTGGCGCGAGAGCTCCAACTACTTCCCGCAGCCCTCATCGCACGATTTGACCCTGCGGCGCAAAAAAGCCAGGACTAACCGTCACCCGTGCCCTGCTCTGGCGATGGGACCACACGAAACGGCACTTTTCCTAGCAACTGCCCCTCCGCCGTCCACACCTCCAGGCGGTAGCGCCCACCCTTGAGCGGGGTTCGCTGCAGGTTCAGGGCGTCCCATACGCGGAACCCGCGGGCATGGGCCATCACCTCCACTGCCCGGGAGCTGCGCAAGGTGCGACCCCCCTCCTGCCAACGCACCACGAGACTCGTCGGCAGCGGCACCGGTGAAAAAACGGTTACCACCGCGTACAGCCGCCCTGCGGTCAGCTCCGCGGCCGGGATGTCCCGTTCAAAATCCCGCGCCACCCGCAAAGTTCGCGGGTCCAGCTGAGTGCTAAAACGCACCTTGGCCAACCGCAAGGGCACCGGCGGGATGAGGGGACGGGCCAGCCGCACCAGGCCGAGGATGAGCACCAGCACCAACAGCCCCGCCCCCAACTTGCGCGGTTCCTTGAGCTCCCCCAGACGCATGGCCAAGGGCAACGCGGCAAAAAAACTTAACACCGCCGCCAGGTAGAGGCCGTGATGGGTGCGCACCTTGACCAGGAAGGGGAAGAAGAAAATCAGGGCGGAAAAGGTCACCAGCGCAAAAAAGGACAGGGCGAACAGCTTGGAACTGCGAAAGAGCCGGTCAAAGGGGAGGTCAATGCAGGAAAAAACCGCCAGGCCCGCCAAAACCAAAATGAAGAGGGCGTTCCACGAGGGGAACGTGGTGGAGTAAAAGTAAAACGGCAGGAGGAAAAACAACGTCTCCTGGTACAAGACCCTGGTCAGGTAGGACACAAACCCTTGGGCAAACACGAACATCCGCCCCGTGCCACGCTGGGAGAAACGGGAGAAGAACAGGGTGGAGGCCCAGGTGAGGGCCAAGAACAGCACCACCCAGCGGATGTACCCGTAGCGGTTGTGGGCCAAGACCAACACCAGCACCCCGGTGAGCAGCGCCCACACCGAGTGCAAGGTCCAAAAAAGCCGCCCGTAGCGGGCGTGCAGCCGCTCCAATCGGTCCACCCATCGCTGCCGAAAGGGCTGCCAATCAACCACACCGGCATTGTACCCGCCACCGGATCCCGCTTTGACTGGAATACGGGCGTCTTTTCGGCAGCAACACCGGCAACTGCCGGCGACCTCCGGCCCGACCTCTGTCATCCTTGGACAGTGGAAGGATCCACCCATGAGGGGACCTGCTGTCAGCAATATGGCGTGGAGCCAGGACCAGGCGCCAGCTGCCCCCGACCCCATAAACCTTTGGGCCAGGATTTGGCCGCCCCCTGTGGCACCCCCGTGCGCGCCCCGGGGAGGGGCAAAGTGGTGGCTTGGGGTTTGGACCATCCAAAGAAGGGGAACCGGGTCCAAGTAGTCGTGGAGATGCACCTGCAGGGGATCAAGCCCTGGATTCAGCAAGTACGCACCTCGTAGCCGGCCACGTACCCTGGCCTCATTCTGGGGACCGTGGGTGCTTCGGGCACGGCCACAGGATGTCACCTGCACCTGCAGGTCCAAACGGTGTAAGACATACCTCCCAACCTACCTCCTAGGGAACCCAACACGCTGGATCCCAAGATGAAGTTTCCCCATGGCTAGAAGGGAGCCACAGGGATGAACGACCGCTGCATGAGGTTTTTGCTATGGGCAACGGTGGCTGCCTTCTTGCTCGCGCCAGCAGCTGCCAAAGCACACCGCTTTTGGATTGCCATCAACCCAGCCACCGGTGAGCGAGCCGTGGCTTCCAGGGCGACGCCGTCTTGGCACTCAGCCGATGCGGGCCGCGCCACCCGCCTCCCCCTTCCTGCGGAGTTCCTTCCCACCCAGTTTCGTGGCCCCTACGTGGCAGGGGTGCTCGGTCCGGGGAAACGGGTCAGGGTTTTTCGTGGCGGTGGACCGGCAGGGAACCATCTTGTTCCACCCCCGTTGGGAGGATCGTTGGGTCTTTCTTGACTTTTCCGGCCACCCGCAGCCGGCGCTGGATGGCAGCTCGGTGGTGGAGATCCGCTTGGATCCCCAACGCGATGTCAAGGTGCTACAAGCTGCCACCTGCCCACCATGACCTGTGTCCAAGATCCCCTGCCGCAACCTGCAGGAAACTTTCTCTTCGCGCTGGGGTTTCGCGACCTGCTGGTCCACGAGCACCGCTTCGTGGGCGTGAAGGAAGGCCAGCTGCTTTGGCAAACCGCCTCCCACTTCAACTATGACGCGTGGGTTGTGGACGTGTAGGGCAACGAAGTGCTGGTCATGGAAGCCAGCATGGGCGCGGTGCACGTCCTTTCCCTCGCCACCGGATCTCTCCTCTTCAAGTGGCAAGCCCCGGCCGACGGAGCGGGTTTCAACCGAGCCACGGGCACCAGCACCTGGCAGGAGGCGGTGCAAGGCCGCTGCAAACCCAAACGCCCGGGGCAGGAGCTGTGCACGCCCCAAGGCCCCGTGCCCCAAGGGTTCCACCCCCACTGGCGGGCCATGAAGGGGGCCTTGGCGTTGGATGACGGCACGGCAGCCCTGCTGCCCTCGGGCCGGATCTCGGTCCTCACCGGACCCAGCTCTTCGGACCTCCTGTACTGCCAGGGACCCATGCGCGCCTTCCTGTGGGACCGGAACACCGGCACGGTGACCCGCTCATGGTTTTTAGCCGATCTACTGGGTGAGCCCATGCTGCCTGCCGACGCTTCCGGGCCTTGGCTCACGCACGGACCGGCGGGCCCCTGGTACGTTTGTACCAACCGCGGCTGCAGCCCGCTGAAGCTGGCAGCTTTGCGCAAGTAACGCCAACACCCACCACCGAGGGGGTGCGAAGCACCCCCCTCCTTCCCTTGCCAGGGGGCAGCATACGCTACACTCACCCGGTGCAACAGGGGCACCCCACCACTTGGTGTGAGATTTCAGGCGCGCACCTGGCCCACAACCTGCAGCTGTTCCGCCGGCTCCTGCGACCAGGAACGGGCGTGGCCGCAGTGGTTAAAGCGAACGCCTACGGGCACGGGGTGGCACAGGTGGTGCCGGTGCTGGAGCAGCTAGGGGTGGAGATGTACGCCGTCCACTCCTTGGCCGAGGCGCAGGAGGTGCGGGCCTGCGGCGGGCAAAAGCCCATCCTCATCATGGGCTACCTCACCCCTGGCCAACTGGCGGCCATGGAGGACCCCACCATGCACGTCCTCCTGTCGTCACCGGAGGTGCTCCAAGGCCTGGCGGCGCGAGGTCGGGAGCTGGGGGTGGCCTGGCCTGTGCACGTGAAGGTGGACACGGGCACCCACCGGCAAGGGGTGCCGCCGGAGGAGGCGGCGGAGCTGGCCCGAGTGGCGCAGCGCTCAGGGTTGGCGGTGGTGGGCCTGGCGACCCACTTTGCCAACATTGAGGACACTACCGACCACAGCTACGCTTTCCTGCAGCTGCAGCGGTTCCACCATGCGCTGCGGCTGGTGGAGCGGGTGACGGGTCCCCTGCCCTTGGTGCACGCCGCCTGTTCCGCCGCTGCCCTCCTGTTCCGCGAGACCGACTTCACCATGGCTCGGTTAGGGATTTCCCTTTACGGCCACTGGCCTTCCCGGGAAACCTACCTCTCTTGGCTCTTGGCCCACGGCCGGAATGGGATTCAGCTGAAGCCGGTGCTTTCTTGGAAGGCTCTGGTCGGCCAGATTAAGGCGGTGGGGGCCCGGGAACCCATCGGCTACGGGCTCTCCTACCGCACCACCCGCCCCACCCGCCTGGCGGTCCTCCCTGTGGGCTACGCCGAGGGCTACCCCCGCGCCCTCTCCAACCGCGCCTCGGTGCTGGTGCGGGGAAGCCGCGCGCCCGTGCTGGGTCGCGTGTGCATGAACATCACCATGGTGGATGTGACAGACATCCCCGAGGTGGGAGAAGGGGATCTGGCCACCCTCCTCGGCCAGGACGGCGAGGAAAGGCTCACAGCGGAGGAGCTGGCGGAGCTGGCCGGCACCATCAACTACGAGATCCTGGCCCGCCTCTCCCCTTCCCTGCCCCGGCGGCTGGTCCACTGGCCACCGCCGGAAACGACCTAGTCCTTCGGCAGCGCTGACCGAGCAGCGACCGCTTGGAAATCCCACCGCCTCCGGCGTCAGCAGTGGTCATCGGGCTTTAGGGTCTTAGCCAAATCTGGGGGGAAAGCCGTCGGTCGGCCGGTGTGCTGGCTCACTAACACATGGTGCGTTTCCCCCTCCGCCAGGACCTCCTCCCCCCGGCGCACCTCGTAGGCAAAGACCACGCGGCGACTGCGCAGCTCCTGCACTTTTACCGCCACCGTGAGCAGCTCGTCGTAGCGGGCGGGACGTAGGTAACGGCAGCGCACCTCCGTCACCACCAAAAAGTACCCGCGCTCTTCCCACGAGGCATAGGGGAGGCCCCGCGCCCGCGCCAACTCCGAGCGCGCCAGCTCAAACCACACCGGGTAAACGGCGTGGTGAGCCACCCCCATCTGGTCCGTTTCCGCATACCTCACCCGCAATGTCACGCAAAACCAAGGCACGGCGGGATTGTAAACCAGAGGATCAGCGCCGTGTTAGGATTTTGCCAGATGGTGCTCGCCTACCCCCAGGCCTCATTGATAGCCAACCGAGAAGTTCCTGGGCCTTTTACCGTGGCCACCGTGAACCCGGCCACGGAGGAGGTACTGGCGGAGGTAACCGCGTTGGACGGGGAAGGAGCGCACCTGGCGGTGGAAGCTGCCCTCCGAGCGTTCCCCTCTTGGTCCCGCACAACCCTTCGGCAACGGCAAGAGTTTCTCGCCGCGTGGTTAAAGGTCCTGGTGAAGCGCCGGGAGGAACTGGCCAGGCTAGTGGCCTTGGAAGGTGGCAAACCCATGACCGAGGCGCTGCTGGTGGACCTCTTCCCGGCCTGCGAGACCCTCGCCTACCTGGCCCGCCAGCTGCCCTGTCTGCTGCAGCCGCGCCCGACCCCGCCTGAGCAGATCCTGTTTGCCCATTGGCAAGCAGCCTACCGCTTTGAACCCTTGGGGGTAGTGGCCATCATCACCCCATGGAACTACCCCGTGGCCATCCCGGTGGTGGAGATCGCCCAGGCCTTGGCCTGCGGCAACACGGTGGTGTTCAAACCCGCCAGCGCCACGGTGCTTACCGGCTTGGCCCTCGCCGACACCCTCCGCCAAGCAGGCCTTCCACCGGGGGTGGTGAACACGGTGGTCCTGCGCGGGGCCGACACCCATGCCCTGGTGGAGGATCCGCGGGTGGCCAAGGTGCTGTTCACCGGCTCGGTGGAGGTGGGGCGGCAGGTGGCCCGAAGGGCCGCCGAACGCCTTTGTCCCGTGCAGTTAGAGTTGGGGGGGAAGGACGCGGCGGTGGTGGCCGCCGACGCCCCTCTGGAGCGCACCGCCCACGGCCTCCTTTGGGGTGCCCTGCAGAACACCGGCCAAACCTGCGCCTCCATTGAGCGGGTGTACGTGGAAAAGCCCCTGTTTGAACCGCTGGTGGAGCGTGTGGTGCAGCTCGTGCGCACCCTTCGGGTGGGCGACCCCCTTGAGCCCTGCACCGATTTGGGCCCCATGACCACGGCAGAGCAGCGGGAGGTGGTGGCCCGTCAAGTGGAGGAGGCAAAGGCGGGGGGTGCCCAGGTGCTCACCGGGGGGTACCTCCCCGAGGGGAAGGGGTTCTTCTACCCCCCCACGGTGCTGGTGGGGGTGCGGGAGGAGATGGCGGTGATGCGCGAGGAAACCTTTGGACCAGTCCTCCCCCTGGTGCCGGTGGACTCCTTGGAGGAGGGCATTGCCCGGGCCAACGCCTCACCCTTCGGTCTTACCGCCTCGGGCTGGACCTCCAGCAAGAAGACGGCTAGAAAGCTGGTGGAGGAGCTTTCGGCGGGGGTGGTGACGATCAACGAGCACGTGGTGAGCTTTGCCGAGCCCACAGCCAGCTGGGGTGGAGTGCGGCAGTCAGGGATTGGACGCTCCCACGGCTTTTTTGGCCTGTTGGAGCTGGTCAACCTCAAGTACGTGGCGGAAAGCTACCCGCGAAGGCTTTCTCCCTGGTACTACCCCTACGACGAGGACAAGGGGAACTTCCTCCGCGCCGCCTTCGCCGCCCGCTACGCGGGGACCAGCAGCAAGGCCGCCGCTTTGTGGGCCTTGACCCGCACCCGTACCTTTTGGTCCCGCGTTCGCCGACGGACTCTCCTCCTCCATTGGCCACGGTTGTTCCGTTGACCATGGCACAAACTGCCTCCTCCCGCCGTGTGCTGGTGCCGGAAAAGCTGGCTCGCACCCTCATCGGCGAGTTCGCCATTCCGGCGGAGGCGTTGGTGCCATGGGCCGGGGAGCTGCCCCCAGCGGAAGCAATCCAGCAGGCCACCGCGGCCATCCTCTGGCACCGCAACCCGGGCCAGCTGTGTCGCCACCTCCTGCAGCACAAACGCCGGTGGGAGTGGATGCACTCCCTATGGACCGGCATGGAGCACCTGCCGGTGAGCGAGCTGCACCGGGCGGTGCGGGTGCTGACCACCGGTAAGGGCACGGGTGCCCTGCCCCTGGCGGAGTGGGTTTTGTTAGCCCTGCTCTGGCATGGCAAGCGGGTTCAGGAAATTCTGGAGGGTTTTCAGCGCGGCCAGTGGCCGAGCCTGGAGCTGGCAGAGCTGGAAAAGACCACGGTGGTCCTGGTGGGCCTCGGGGCGGTGGGTCGGCGCATTGCTCGTCTGCTCGCCGCCTGCGGCGTCCGGGTGGTGGGGGTGGCCCGGCGGGTGCGGCGCACCCCAGGGTGCGCGCAGGTGGTGCCCCTCTCGGAGCTGCAGAGCGTCTGCCGCCAGGCTCGGGCACTGGTGCTGGTGCTCCCCGCCACCCCTTCCACCGCCGGCCTGGTGGATGCCAAGTTGTTGAGCGTCCTCCCGGACGGTGCGTTGGTGGTGAACGTGGGGCGGGCAGTGGTGGTGGACGAACAGGCCCTGTGGGCCGAAGTGGCCTCGGGCAGGTTGTGGGCCGCCTTGGACGTGTGGTGGACCGAGCCCTTGCCCGCCGAAAGCCCCTGGCGGCACGTAGCCCAGCTCCTCCCCTCCCCCCACAACGCCTACCGCACCACCGGCGCGGTCAAGCGCCATGCCCAGCGGGTGGCGGCCAACCTGCAGGCGTACCTCCAAGGGACCCGGATGCAGGCGGTGGTGAGCGCCAGGGAGTGGCGGGAAATCCTCGCTTGGGAGGCCTATGAGGGAAGCTCTGTCTGAGTGGATGGACCCCCTGCTCCTCTCACCCGAGGAGATGGGCCTGATGACCGACCTGTACCAGCTCACCATGTGGGCGGCCTACCGGCGGCATCGCCCAAAAGTGCGAGGCGTCTTTGAGCTATGGTTTCGCGACCTGCCCCCAAACCGCAACTTCCTGCTCTTCGCCGGCCTTGCCCCAGCCTTGGCGTACCTGCAGCAGCTGCGCTTTGCCCCGCAACAAGTGGAACAACTGCGCCGTTTGCCGGCCCTTGCCGGGCTGGAGGAAGATTTTTTCCGCTCCCTCGCCGAGTTTCGGTTTGCCTGCGACGTCTGGGCCGTTCCTGAAGGCAGCGTGGTCTTTGCCGGAGAACCCGTCTTGCGGGTTGAGGGACCCATTGAGCAGGCTCAGTTGGTGGAGACCTACCTGCTCTCGGTTATTTCCTTTTCTACCCTCATCGCCTCCAAGGCCGCACGGGTTCGCCTGGCCGCCGGCGAGGCACGAGTGGTGGACTTTGGCTCCCGACGGGCCCATGGCCCCCTGGCCGCCTGTTGGGCAGCCAGGGCAGCCTACTTGGCGGGTCTCGACGCCACCTCCAACGTGTGGGCGGCCCTGCGCCTGAACATCCCCGAGTCGGGCACCATGGCCCACTCCTTTGTCCTCTCCTTCCCTGAGGAAGAGGCGGCCTTTCAAGCGTTTGCCGAAACCTTCCCGGAGCGCACCGTTCTCCTGGTGGACACCTTTGACCCCTTGGTGGCAGTGGAACGGGCCGCCCGGGACCCAGCCCTGCAGTTCCTGGGGGTGCGGCTGGACTCGGGGGACCTGGCCACTTTGGCGCAAGAGGTGCGGGAGATCCTCAACCGCCACGGTCGGAACCAGGTAAAGATCATCGCCTCCGGCGATCTGGACGAGTACCGGATTGAGGCCCTGCGGCAGGCGGGGGCTCCCATTGACGCCTTTGGTGTGGGAACACGCCTCGTTACCTCCAACGATGCACCCACCCTGCAGGGGGTCTACAAGCTGGTGGAGGTGCACGAGCCGGGCATGACCCCACGGCCAGTGGCCAAGTCCTCCGCGGGAAAGGAAACTTACCCCGGGGCAAAGCAGGTTTACCGCCAATACGATGCCCAGGGTCAATTGGTGGCAGATTGGGTGTTGCCCCACCGTGTACCTCCCCCGCAGGGCTTTTTTGAGCCCCTCCTGACGCCGGTGATGCGACAGGGACGCTTGGTAGACCCTTTGCCTTCCCTGGAGGAGGCTCGTGCTTACGCCAGCCAACAGCTGGCGCGCCTGCCGCAGTTCTTGCGCCAGCTCCACGGGGAAGGGGTGTACCCGGTGCTGGTACAAGGGGGAGCAGGAGGTGACCCAAGGGAAGGAGCAGAGTAGGGAAAGGGGGGGTGCCATGGCCTGGGAACTGGTTCTCCTTGACAACCAAACCCGCTTCATCCTGGAAATGGGGAAGGAGTACTACGTGGGATCAGGCTCCCACGTGCACATCAAGTTGGTGGCGCCGGACGTATCCGGCGTCCACGCCTTGCTCACCGTCACCCCGGAGGGTGTTCGCCTGGTGGATCTGGGTTCCAAGAACGGCACCTTTCACAACGGCAAGCGGGTTACGGCCGCCCGCATTGACAACGGGGACACGGTGAGCTTTTCCTCCGCCAAGGTGCAGTTCTTCCGCACCCCCGCGCCGCCACCTGCCCCAACCGTCAGCCCATTTGCCGAGCCGGTTCCCTCCCAAACCGCTGAGTTCCCCGTGGCCCAAGTGGAAGAGGACCTGGCGGAGCTGCTGCGGGGGTGGGATACCGACCCAGAACAAGCGCCCCACACACTGCTGTCGTGGATGGTGGCTCGGCGCAAGCTCACCGCCTGTGCCTTGCTAGAGGCTTGCGGACCCGAAGTGTTGGTTCACGGCGCCCAAGGGCCCATCCCCTCGCAGCTTTCCGCCACGGGTCCCCTGGCGGAGCTGCTGGCCAACCAGTCGCGTTCCACAGCGGAGGTGTTCCAACTGCCAGACAGCCAACCGGTGGCTTTCCTTTGCCCGCTAGGGCAATGCAAGGGGCTATTGCTGGTGGCGGGCAAGCTCACGCCCAGCGCCGGAGAGCTTGAGCTGTTCGCACGGTTGGCCCGCCTCAGCCTGCGCCTTGCCCGGGCTTAGGAACGCAGCTTCTCCTGCAAGCCCAGCTGGCGCAGCCGGTACAAGAGGGCGGGCCGACTGATGCCGGCAAGCTTGGCGGCACGGGTTCGGTTACCTCCGGCTGCCTCCAAGAGGCGCTGGAAGTACCCCCGCAAGAAATCTCGCTCCGCTGCCTCCAACGGTAGCAACGGCGGCAGCTCTGGGGACGCACGGACCAGACCTAGCTGGGAGGGGAGGTGGTGCACCGCCAAGCGCTCCCCAGGCCGGCAGCGCAACAGGCTCTGCACCACCACGGCCTCCAGCTCGCGCACGTTTCCCGGCCAGGAATGAGCCGCCAACACCTGCACCACTTCCGGTTCCACCGCCATCTGGCCGAGACCAAACTGGCCGGCAAATTGGTTCACCAGCTCCGCCAGGAGGTAAGGGAGATCCTCCAGCCGTTCACGAAGGGGGGGAAGGC
>JANXCP010000069.1 GCA_025060245.1 Thermoanaerobaculum sp.
AGTCCACCCTGCTCCATATCCTTGGCCTTCTGGACCGCCCCACCAGCGGTCGTTATCTCTTCCAGGGGCGCGACGTGGGGCAGCTGTCTGATGGTGAGCGTACCCTCCTGCGGCGGGAAGCCATTGGCTTCGTGTTTCAGTTTTTTCACTTGCTGCCCCGCCTTTCGGCCCTGGGCAACGTGGAGTTGCCGATGATTTTTGCCGGCGTGGGGCGAGAGGCGCGGTTGGAACGGGCGCGGGAAGCCCTGCGGGCGGTGGGATTGGCCCACCGTGCCTCCCATCGCCCCGACCAGCTTTCCGGCGGACGGCAGAGGGTGGCGGTGGCCCGGGCCGTGGTGATGGGTCCGAAGTTGTTGTTGGCCGACGAGCCCACCGGCAACCTGGACCGTAGCTCAGCCCGGGAGGTGATGGAGCTCTTGACCCGCCTCAATCGGCAAGGGCTCACGGTGGTGCTGGTGACCCACGACCCGGCCATCGCCGCCTACGCCGGGCGCATCCTCCGCATGGCCGACGGGGAAGTGGTGGGGGAGGAGCAGGCATGAGGTTTGCGGACGTGCTTGTCTTTGCCTGGACGGCGCTGGCTGGCCACCGCCTCCGCACCCTCCTCACGGTCCTGGGTATCGCGGTGGGAATCGGTGCCGTGGTGGCCCTGACGGCCCTGGGTGAAGGGGCGCGACGCTACGTGGTGCAGGAGT
Source organism: Thermoanaerobaculum sp. (assembly GCA_025060245.1). Taxonomy (GTDB): domain Bacteria; phylum Acidobacteriota; class Thermoanaerobaculia; order Thermoanaerobaculales; family Thermoanaerobaculaceae; genus Thermoanaerobaculum. Next base: position 696 of record JANXCP010000069.1, read on the forward strand.
TTGCCGCGTTGGGCTCCAATTTGCTCATCGTTCTGCCGGGTAAGGTGGAAACCTCCGGCGCGGCGCCGTACGGGGGGGTGGTCCACGACTTGACTCTGGAGGATTTTCAAGCGGTGAGCCGCCTTTCTGGGGTGCGGATGGCCGCGCCCCTGGCCTCGGGTTCCGAGACCGTGCGGTACGGCGAACGCGCCCGGGCGGTGCCCGTGCTGGGGACCACCGCTGAGTTTTTCCAGGTGCGCCGGCTGCACCTCCATCAGGGTTCTTTTCTTCCCGCCCGGGATGTGCACGCCGGGGGCTTTGAGGTGGTGCTGGGGTTTAAGGTGGCGCGGGAACTGTTCGGCAGCACAAGCCCCCTGGGGAAAAACGTGCGGGTGGGGCCGTACCGTTTCCGTGTGGTGGGTGTGCTGGCACCCCGCGGACGAGGTCTAGGCTTTGACTTTGATGAGCTGGTCTTTATCCCGGTGAAGACCGCCCTGCGGATCTTTGACCGTACCTCGCTGTTTCGCATTCTGGTGGAGTGTCAGGAACCCGAGGCCATGGCGGCGGTCCAGCGAAGGGTGGAGGCGACCCTCGTGGCGCGGCACCGCGCCGAGGACGTCACGGTCATCCGCCAGGATGCTCTGGTGGACGCTTTTTCCTCCATCTTGCAAGCGCTCACCTGGGCACTTTCGGGCATTGCCAGCGTTTCTTTGGTGGTGGCGGGCATCGGCATCATGAACGTGATGTTGGTGGCGGTCACCGAACGGCGAAGGGAAATTGGGCTCCTGAAAGCAGTGGGGGTAACGAGCCCACAGGTGCTCACGGTCTTCCTGGTGGAGGCCTTGATCCTGGCCAGCCTCGGGGGAGCAGCTGGGCTGCTCTTGGGGACGGGCAGTGTGGAGGTTTTTGCTCGGCTGTACCCCACCTTTCCTGCGGCCACTCCCGCGTGGGCCTACGCTTCGGCTCTGGTCGTAGCCTTGGGGGTGGGGCTGCTCTTCGGCCTTTGGCCTGCATCGCGTGCCGCCAAGGTGGACCCGGTGTTGGCCCTCGGCGGGAGTAGGTAGTCATGGGAGCGCTGGTTGCCTTTGCCCTGCAGGCGCTGTGGGCAAGGCCCTTACGAACGGTTCTCTCGGCGCTGGGCGTGGCGGTAGGGGTGTTGGCGGTGACCGTCCTTACCTCGCTGGGGGAGGGAACGCGGCGGTTTATTTTGGCCCAGTTCACCCAGTTTGGCACCAACCTCATTGCGGTGAACCCAGGCAAGGTGAAAACCCTTGGCATCCCTGGGGTTTTCGGAGGAGGGGTGCAAAAGCTGACCCTAGAGGATGCGGAGGCCCTGCGGCGGGTTCCCGGGGTGGACAAGCTCACCCCCGTGGTGATGGGCCAGGCGCGCGTGGAGTTTGGCAACCGAGGGCGCAGCGTCTACGTGTACGGCACCGGCCACGAGGCCAACCAAGTTTGGCGTTTCCATGTGGCCCAGGGCAGTTACCTCCCTCCCATTGACCCGCACCGGCAGGCGGCGGTGGCGGTTTTGGGTCCTAAATTGGCCCAGGAGCTTTTTGGGAGCAGCTCGCCCCTGGGCCAAAGGGTGCGGATCGGTGGCCGACCCTTCTTGGTCATCGGGGTCATGGAGCCGAAGGGAAGGCTCCTGGGATTTGATCTGGACGACTCCTGTTACATTCCTGTGGCCTCTGCCATGGCCCTTTTCCGCGCGGCGGAGCTTACCGAGATCGACCTTACGGCGGTGTCCGCCGAGGCCATCCCGCGGGTGGTGGTGGGCATCAAGACCACCCTCGCCGCCCGCCACCGAGGCGAAGAAGACTTCACCGTCACCACGCAAAACGAGATGCTGGACACCTTGGGCAGGGTGATGGAAATCGTCACCGTGGCCGTTTCGGGCATCGGTGGCATTTCCCTGCTGGTAGGTGCCATCGGGATCCTCACCATCATGTGGATTTCTGTGCACGAGCGCACAGCCGAGATTGGGCTCTTGCGCGCCCTTGGGGTGGAGCGGTCCACGGTGCTGGCTCTTTTTCTCCTTGAGGCGAGTCTCTTGGCCGCGGCGGGTGGGCTGTTGGGTCTCGCGGCCAGCTTTCTGCTCGGTTTGGTCCTGCGCACGGCGATACCCGGCTTCCCCTTTGCCACCCCTCCGGGCGCAGTGGTGGCGGCGTTGCTGGTGAGCGCGGTGGTCGGTTTGGGGGCGGGGGTTCTTCCCGCCCGTCGGGCGGCCCAGGTGGACCCCATTGAGGCACTGCGAGAGGAGTAGCTGGCTCGTCGGGCTCGGCGCTGGAAAAAAAAAGAGATCACCGTGGGTTCCTGGCCCGAGGGGTTTTCGGGGGGTCCCCGATCGCCGGCGTGGCACGGACGCCCACAGCCATTGAGGACTTCGCGGGAGGTTGTTAGCCGGTGAGGTACACGTACACCGTCACCACCACCGTGCGGTCGGAGCTGTTGTAGAGGAAGACCCGGTACCGGGGAAAAGCCACCGTGGCTCGCAGGGGTTGGGAGGCAAAATAGGGAACCGGTCCTGGTTGGGAAAGGGCATGGGCTTCTGCTGCCAGCAGCAACTGTCCATGCTCTTCCCACGCCCGCAGGGGCAATTCCTCCGCCGGCAGGAGGATCACTCCCACCTCACCGGAGCGGGTGGGTGTGGCCCGCTGCATCCCCACCAAGGAAACCACCATGTTGACGAAACCCTCGGTGGAAACGCTGCCAGCTCGCACCAACCGCGCCACCTCCCCTTTCTGCACCGGTGGTACCTCCAGCTCCCCTAACACCACCGCCCGCCCCTGGGGAATGGGTCCCCGGATGGACACCTCCCCCTCAATGGGCCCGGCCAGCCGCACCTCCCCATGGACCTGCACCGTTTCCGGTTGGTTGACCACAAAAACTGGCTGGGGCCGCTGGGGAGCCTGGGCCCCGGAGGGGAAAGAGGGTGCCAAAAGCAGGCCGGCTGCCAGCACCACCACTGCCGAAGCAGTCAAACACCGTGTCATGGCATGACCTCCTTGCCCGTTTTACGTTTTCTCAAGTACTCGCCGCCCATAGCCCTTTCCACGCTGCCACTTCCTCGGGCTGGGGAACAAAGGCTGAGCGCTCGGAAATGGTGGGGGAACGTTTGGGCGGCGGTTCACCATTCGCCGCGCAGGATCTCCGTCGGCTGGAGGCTCGCCGCCCGCCGGGCTGGTTGCACCGCTGCCACGGTGCACACCACCAGGGCCAGGAGGAGGGCGAGGAGGTAGTACCAGGGATACTCCGCCATGACGAGGTTTTCGTTGCGCAAGAGCGCCGCTTCCCCGAAATCCACGGGGATGCGCCGCACCACGCGGATGAGCACCGCCCCCAGCGCCCACCCCAGGGTGGCGCCGAGAAAACCCAGGAGCAGACCCTGGAAGAGGAAGATCAGCGCCAGGCCGCTGCGAGAAAAGCCGCAGGCACGCAAGATGGCGATGTCTCGGCGCTTTTCCGCCACCAGCTGCACTAACACGTTGGCCACCCCAAAGGCCGCCACGAGGGTGGTGAAGAAGACCAACACCCGGGTGATGAGGTTTTGCCGGTCAAAGGCTTCAATTTGCGCTGCCGAACGGTCAAACCAGGAAAGACACACGTAACCGACCTGCTCTTGCAGCACACGAGCCGTTTCCGGTGCTTTCAGCGGATCGGTGAGTTTGATGCGTACCTTGGTGGCCTGGTCGCTGGGCAAGCCCGCCAAGGCTTGCGCGCGGTCCAGGTTCACCAGGGCTAACACTTTGTCCACCGAGGCCAGGCCGCTACGCACCACGCCCACCAGGCGCAGGGGAATCACCGCCCCGTCAGGACTGGCCGCTTGCAGCGGGGCGCCCAGGGTGACCCCCAGGTTGCGCGCCAACTGCCATCCCAGGATCACGCCGTCCCGCTCCGCGGCCAGGGCAAAAAAAGAGCCCTCCACCACCCGCTCATCCAGAACCGTCATGAGCGCCTCGTCCTGGGGGATGACGCCGGTGATCAGCACCGGCCGGCGCACCGTACCAAAAGAAAGCACCGCCTGCGCTTCTACGGCAGGTGTGGCCAACACCACCCCGGGCAGGGAGCGGGCCAAAGCCAACACCTGGGCCAAGGGGCGCACGGTTTGTTTTTCGTCGGGCACGTGGTGGCGTGACAACGCCAGCGTCTCCCCGGCTTTGGCCAGCACCTCCCTGCGCCCCTCGGCCGGCCGCCGAGGCAACACCTCCACGTGCGCTGCCGTTTCCACCGACTTGGCAATGAAATCCTCCGCCAAGCCACCGGTAAGGGAAAGGGTCACGATGAGCATGGCCGTCCCCACGGTGACCGAAACCAGGGCCAGCAAGGATTGCCGCGGTCGGCCCCGCAGTTGGGCTTCGGCGATGCGCAGGTGGGTGATCATCGCGCGCTCACCCGCTGGCCCACCTTGAGGCCGGAGGGATCCGCCACCACCGGGGTGCCCGGGGTCAATCCCTCCACCACTTGACACCGTTCCAAGTCGCACACCCCAACCGTGACTGGAAGGGCTTGTAACCGGCGATCTTCACCCACCACCAAAACCTGCCGCCGGCTCCCCGTGCCCTGTAGGGCCAGGCGCGGTACCACCAGCGCCTCCGGAACCACCCTCACCACCAGGTTCACCGTGGCGGTGAGGTCCAGTTGCAACGGCGGGCGTCGGTCGGGTAGCGCCACCAGCACATCTGCGGCCCGGGTGAGCCGGTCCACGGTGGGGACGATTCGCCACACGGACCCCACCAGCGGCTGCTCGGGGTAGGCGTCCAACACCAAGCGCACCTCTTGGCCCAACCGGACCTTGCCCAGGTCGCGCTCATCCACCGCCACGCGCAGGTAGGCTTGGTCCAAGTTGACGATGGTCAGGATCTCATCACCCTCGCGCAGCACATCTCCCGCCCGCCGCAGCAGCGAGGCCACGGTGCCGGTCAAAGGTGCGCGCAGGGTGCACCAGCTCAACTGTTCTTCCGCCAAGAGCACTGCTTCCTGCAGGGCCTGGGCCCGGCGGGCCAGCTCATTGGCCCGTTCGCGCAAGCGAATTCGCTCGTTTTCCGCCACCAGGCCGGCCATGAAAAGTTGCTCTGCGCGCTCGGCGGCATCCCGCGCCTCCGCCCAGCTGGCTTGGGCGGCGGCCAGCTCCTGTCTCCGTTGGGCCAGTTGCAGCTCCGCCTCGCGCGGGTCCTGCAGGGCCACCACTTGCCCCTCTTGCACCGCCTCTCCGGGTCCCACCAGAACCCGAAGCAGCGGTCCCGGGCGCCGCGCCCGCACCGTCGCCCGTCGGTCGGAGTCCACCCGACCGGTGGCGTAGACCGCCTCCACCACCGTTCCCCGGGTGACGGGAACCAACTGCACCTTCACCCCTTGCAGCCGGGCGTGAATGACACCGCCGAGCGCCACTGCACTGGCGGTGAGGATCAGCGCGACTACCACTTTGCGTTGCATGTTTACCCCTTTCCGTAGGATTGGGTTGTGCCGGCTCTTCGGTGGTCGGCCACGATGGTACCGTCCAAAAGCTCCAGCACCCGGTCCGAGGCGGCCGCCCAGTGGGGATCGTGGGTCACCACCAGGATGGTCTGGTGCAGCTCCCGGTGGAGCTGGCGAAAAAGGTCGTAAACCGCTTGGGCGTTCACCGAATCCAAGTTGCCTGTGGGCTCATCGGCCAGTACCAGTTGGGGTCGGCCCACCAGGGCGCGGGCGATGGCCACCCGCTGCTGCTCTCCTCCGGAAAGCTCACGGGGAATGCGGTGCCGCTTTTCGTAAAGCCCCACGCGGGCCAAAAGCTCCTCCGCCCACTGCCGGTCCTGGCGTGAGCGGCCCGCCTGGCGGGCCCAGAGGGGCATGAGCACGTTTTCCAAGGCGGAAAATTCCGGCAAGAGGAAGTGGAACTGGTAAACGAAGCCCACCAAACGGTTACGCAGGCGGGCAAGCTCATCCTCGGAGGCGCCGTGAAAGGGAAAACCGCCCACGGACACCGTCCCGGCATCCGGTCGGTCCAGGCCCCCGAGGATGTAGAGCAGCGTGGATTTGCCCGAGCCCGAGGGGCCGGTGAGGGCGGCAAACTCCCCATGGGCCAGCTCCAGGTTGATCCCACGCAGCACCTCTCGCGCGGAAGCCCCCACACCCAGCCAACGGCGGATGCCGCAGGCCTGCACGGCGAGGGGAGCGGCCCCGTTCGCGGTTGGCACGGCGAAGTTATCCCCGACCACGGAGCACCTCCACCGGCAGCACCCGTGCTGCGCGGCGCACCGACAGAGCGGAGGAGAGGAGGGCAATGGCCGTGGCCAGCAGTCCCACAACCCCGTAGTACAGCGGTCGGTTGGCGAGGAAGAGCTCAGTGTACGCCAGCGCCGCTCCCTCACGCGGGGCAAACCGGATGGGAAAGGCTTGGAAATACGAAATAGCTAGAAAGGCCAAGGCGCTGCCCAGGATGGCACCGGCAATGGCGAGGAGCAACCCCTGGACGAGGAACATGCCCCGGATGGCGGCACGGGAAAAACCGTAGGCGCGCAGGATGGCAATGTCCCGTTCTTTATTGAGGATGACCGTGGCCAACCGGTTGGCAATGCCCAACCCGGCCACCAACAGGACGAAGCCCGTGAGGAGGTAGGTGGTGATGCCAATGGTGCGGAAAAGCTGGAGCGCCGCGCGGTTGGTCTCCTCCCAGCGCTCCACCCGTCGCCCACTGAGCTCTTGCACCTGGCGCCGCTTGCGCTCCAACTCCACCGTTGGGGTCCGCAGGCGCAGCTCCGAGGCTTCATCGCTTCCCCAGCCCGCCAGGCCCTGGGCCACCGACAGCGGTACGACGGCCGTCCCCTCATCCCAGCCGCCAATCCCCACCGCCAAAATTCCTACCACTTCCAGGTCCTTCGCGGCACCTGCCTCCCCGGTCAAGAGGATCCGGTCACCCACGTCAGCCCCTAGCCGTTCGGCCAGTTTGTACCCCAGGACCACCCCCTGGGAGGTGAGGTAGAGGCGGTCCCAGGAGCCTTTAACCACCAAGCGGTGAAACTCCGTGACTTTGGCCTCAGCGCGGGGTTCCACGCCAAACACCGTGGCGCTTTCCCGGGCGGTGCCAAAGCCCAGGATCCCCGCGGTCATGGCGGCCGGAGCCACCCCTTCCACCCAGGGAAGCTTGGCCAGCTCCGCGGCAAGGGCGGTGGCGCCGCGGATGGTGGGCCGGTCATCCGGGACCGGCGGCCGGGTGAGGCTCATGACCAGGGGCTTACCCGCCTCCTGAGGCAAAAGTGGCTGGACGTTGGGTTGCAGGGTCTCAGGAAGCACCGTCAAGGTGGGGGCAATGCGGAGGATGCGGGAGGAAAAGTAGACCAAAAGACCGTCCATCATTGCCACGGTAAAAATGAACACGGCAACTCCCAAAGAAACTCCTGCCAGCGTCAGAACTGCGGCGCGGGGGGTCGCCCGCATTTGGCGCAAGGCCATGGTCCAGATGGTGCGGGTCATAAGGTCCTTAAGAGGGTAAGGTGCCACATCTTGTCTAAGCTAACCAAAAGCCCTGCAACTCTGGGTTGTCACGACGCTCCGGGCAAGCTAGCCCCTAGTTTGAGCCAAAAAAAGGTTGTCGCCTAATCATCCCGCTGCTGGGCCAGGTAGAGCGGCAGTCCCAGCTGAGAAATTTGCTCCTGCTGGGCTTCCAGCCAGTCCACATGTTCTTCCTCCTCTTGCAAGATCGTCCGCAAGAGTTCCGCTGTGCCGTGGTCTTTTGCCTCCTCACACAGGCGGATGGCATGATTGTACTGCGTCACCGCCCTGTGCTCTGCCTGCAGGTCTTGACGCAGTTGTTCCTCCACTCGTTCGCCGATGTTGACCGGGCCCATGGCGCTAACCTGCGGGCGCCCCTGCAAGAAGAGCAAGCGCTGGATGAGCTTTTCTGCGTGGCGCATTTCGGTAATAGCCCGCGCCTCAGTGGCCTTGTGCAACTTACTGTAACCCCAGTTGGCACACATCTCCGCGTGCACCACGTACTGGTTGATGGCCGAAAGCTCGTCCGCTAACAATTCGTTGAGGGTCGCAATGACCTGATCTTGTCCTCGCATGACCGCTCCTCTCACGCTGCCATCTTATCCAAGGACGGGGCCAAGACCGCCACCGGAAAACCGGCGCCCGGCCTTGGTGATTTCCCCCTAGGATTTGTGCTCCTCACGTTGCTCTCCCTTTTGCACATCCCTGGTCCGCTTGAGCTCGCCCAACCAATAACCTACGGCCAAAGGCAACGCCACCAGCACCGCGGCCCAGAAGAGCACCACCCACATAGTTCCTCCGGCGGGCAAGTGTACCTGTTTTCCTTGTCTTCCGACCTCAAAGACGTGCGGCTTGGAAAACGCCAAGGCCCGCGCCCCTGGCGGCGTTTCTCGCCCCACCGGCAGAGGGCGCTTTGGGTCAAGGAATGGGCGGAGCAAGGCCAGGTCCCAGGCTCCCATGGGCCAGCCACCACCCTCCACCGGGCTGATCGTATCCCCCTCGGAACAGCCGGTTCCTCTGGCTTCCGAGGGTGGCCGCCTGCCTGATTTCGGTGAAAGGGTAGGGCATGTTGCGGGCGAAAACTCGACCCCACCCACCATGGGGGCCTCAAGGTGGCAAGATTCCCGGTCATGCCCATGGTTTAGAGTGGAAGGGTGGACTGCCCTGTCTTTGATGTGGTCGTCGTCGGCTCCGGCTTTGGCGGCTCGGTGGCGGCTTTGCGCTTGGCGGAGAAGGGATACCGGGTCTTGGTCTTAGAGCAGGGCAGGCGTTGGCGGTCCAAGGATTTTCCCCGATGGAACTGGAACTTGCGGCGAGCCTTCTGGTTTCCCGCCCTCGGGTGCCACGGCATTTGGGGCCTGAAACTGCTGCGGGATGTGTTGGTGCTCCATGGTGTTGGGGTGGGCGGTGGGTCACTGGTGTATGCCAACACGCTCATGGAGCCACCGCGTGCGGTGTGGGACGATCCCGCCTGGGGACCACTCCGTCATCGGGCGCGGGACATTGTGGCGCACTACCCCACCGTCCTGCGCATGCTGGGGGCAGCCACCAACCCGCGTTTGGGCGCAGCCGATGACGCGCTACGGGCAGCGGCCGTGCGGCGCGGCAGGGAAAGGACCTTTGCCCCAACCCGCGTGGGGGTGTTCTTTGGTGAACCTGGGATAGAGGTCCCGGACCCTTACTTTCAAGGACACGGGCCTTCCCGGGTGGGTTGCACCTTTTGTGGAGGGTGCATGACCGGCTGCCGGGTTGGGGCGAAGAACACCCTAGACCTTAACTACTTGTACCTGGCGGAGCGGTTAGGGGCTCAGGTGTGGGCGGAAGCCCAGGTAGACGGGATCCAACCCGCACCCCACGGGGGGTATTGGGTGACCTGGCGACGCCCGGGCAGTTTCACCCAGCCGCATCGGGTGGCCTGTGAGAGGGTCATCCTGGCAGCCGGCGTCCTGGGTACGGTGAGGTTGCTCTTGCAGTGCCGGCACCGTAATTTGCTGCCGGGCTTGTCCCCTCGCTTGGGTTTCCACGTGCGCACCAACAACGAGGCGCTCCTGGGTGTCACTTCCCGGAGTCGGCGGGACCTATGGCAGGGGGTGGCCATTGGTTCAGCGGTGCAAATGGACGGCGAGACGGTCATGGAACCGGTCCGCTTTGCCCCGGGCAACGACGTGCTGCTGCTTTTGGGCACCCTTTTGACCGATGGTGGTCCTGGGTGGCCACGCTGGTGGCGATGGCTTGGGCAAGTAGCCAGGCACCCCTGGCAGTTTCTCCGGGTGACGAAGCCATGGGGTAAGGCGGCATCGTCGGTGGTGCTGTTGGCCATGCAAACCCAGCCCTCGGAAACCCGTTTGATCCTCAAACGCTCCCTTTGGCGACTGGGCCGGAGCACGCTGGCGTCGCAGGCGGTGGAAGGAGCGCCCCGGGTGCCTTCCTTTGTCCCACTGGCCAACCAGGTGGCGCGGGAAATGGCGAAGGAACTGGATGCGATTCCGCAAAATGCGCTCAACGAGGTGTTGCTGGACATTCCCACCACGGCCCACATCCTTGGTGGCTGTGCCCCGGGTTTTGGCCCCGATGGGGGCGTGGTCGACGCCAACTTTGAAGTCTTTGGGCATCCAGGGCTTTACGTTATGGACGGTTCCGTGGTGGGCGCCAACCTGGGCGTCAACCCGTCATTGACCATCGCGGCGCTAGCTGAGTACGCCATTTCTCTCTGGCCCAGCCGCCGACCATAGCGGCACGGATGGCAGTTCTCTCGGGAGCAGCCCTCCCCGACCCTGCCGGAGGGCTTGACAAACGCGGACCTCTGCCTTATAACGTGCGTCCCCGTTGGAACGCGGGGCGGCTCTTTAAAAGGTGGACAGGGACGCGGGGGTTGACAAACTCGCGTCTGCGGATTAGATTAGTAGTCCGCCTTGAGGGGCGAGTCGGGGTTCTTTGAAAACTAAATCGAGCGTGCGGTGCTGCCGCGATCCTTGATGAGGAACGCGGAACATCACGAATAACGCAGCCACCAGGAGAGCCATTGGCTCAAGCTGGTGCTTCGAGGAGGTTCAAACTGGAGAGTTTGATCCTGGCTCAGAGTGAACGCTGGCGGCGCGCCTAACACATGCAAGTCGAGCGAGGCCACGGCTTCGGCCGTGAGTCGAGCGGCGAACGGGTGAGTAACGCGTGGGTAACGTACCCGGAAGTGGGGGATAGCTTCGGGAAACTGGAGGTAATACCGCATACGCTCCCCCTGCCGCATGGTGGGGGGAGGAAAGGTTGGGACCCTTCGGGGCCAGCCGCTTCCGGATCGGCCTGCGTCCGATTAGCTAGTTGGTAGGGTAACGGCCTACCAAGGCGACGATCGGTAGCCGGCCTGAGAGGGTGACCGGCCACATTGGGACTGAGACACGGCCCTGACTCCTACGGGAGGCAGCAGTGGGGAATCTTCGGCAATGGGCGAAAGCCTGACCGAGCGACGCCGCGTGGGGGATGAAGGCCTTCGGGTTGTAAACCCCTTTTCAGGGGGAAGAATAAGTCGGGGAGGCAATGCCCCGACGATGACGGTACCCCTGGAATAAGCCACGGCTAACTCTGTGCCAGCA
>JANXCP010000006.1:0-29287 GCA_025060245.1 Thermoanaerobaculum sp.
GAGGTAGGGATCATGGAAACCCCTGCGGCGCGTGCCCGCCGCAGGTCGGAGTGGGGCAAATCCAGCAGGCGCTGGTCGTTGGTCATCGCGTGCACGGTGTTCAGCAGGCCTTGCTCCACGCCGAAGCTTTGGTGCAGCACTTTCACCACGGGAGCCAGGCAGTTGGTGGTGCAGGAGCCGTTGGAGACAATGCGGTGCCGCGAGGGATCCAACAGGTGGTGGTTCACGCCGTACACCAGCGTCACCTCCGCCCCCTTGGCGGGGGCGGTGATGAGGACCCACTGCGCCCCAGCGTCTAGGTGTGCCTTGGCCTGGTCGGCCTTGGTGAAGCGCCCTGAGGCCTCCAACACCAAGTCCACCCCCAGCTCCTTCCACGGCAACTGGTTTGGGTTGGGTTGCGCCAGCACCTTCAACGCCTTTCCATCCACCAGGATGCTGTCCCCTTCCACCTTCACAGGGGCGTGAAAGGTTCCGTGGACCGAATCGTACTTCAACAGGTGGGCCAAGGTCTTGGCGTCGGTGAGGTCGTTCACCGCCACAAACTCAAACGCACGTTCCTGGTACGCTTGCCGGTAGATGAGCCGGCCAATCCTGCCAAAACCGTTGATTGCCACTTTGAGAGCCATAAATCCCCCTTTCCTCCTACGTTAGCATCAACTCGCTCCGGTGTTGTTAGGTTACCATACCCGCGTGGGGGAATTGAAAAGCCGGGTGGAGGTGCTGCGCTGGGATGGCAGCTTGCAGGTGCTGGACCAGCGACTCTTGCCCTGGGAGGAACGGTGGGTGTCGGTGGAGTCGGTGTCCCAGGCGGTGGCCCTGATCCAAAGCTTGGCGGTGCGGGGAGCACCGTTGTTAGGGTTAGTGGCAGCGTACGCTCTGGCTTTGGAAGCCCAGCGCTGCCCGCACTTGGACCACTTGGAGGGGCAAGGCGCGGCCTTGGCCAAGGCCCGACCCACAGCGGTGAACCTGCCCCGCGCCGTGGCTAAGATGCTTTCCCTTGCCCGGCAGGTGCCGGAGGAAAAGAGGGGTCCCACACTTTTGGCGGCAGCCCAGCAGCTGCACCGGGAGGAGACCAGCGCCTGCCAGCGCATGGCCGAGCTGGGTGCCGGGATACTTGCGGGGCCCCGCTTGGGAGTTTTGACCCATTGCAACACGGGAGTGCTGGCCACCGGTGGCGTGGGGACTGCCCTGGGGGTGGTGCGTGCCCTGCACGCCCAGGGTCGGCTGGCCATGCTGTACGCCGGTGAAACGCGGCCAGTCCTGCAGGGTGCCCGCCTGACGGTGTGGGAGGCGCAGCGGGACGGTATCCCCGTGACCCTGTTGCCCGATGGAGCGGCGGGGAGCCTGTTGGCCTCGGGGGCGGTAGGGGCGGTGGTGGTGGGGGCCGACCGCATTGCCGCCGACGGTTCGGTGGCCAACAAGGTGGGGACCTACCCTTTGGCAGTGTTGGCGCAGCGCCACGGGGTGCCGTTTGTAGTGGTGGCACCAACTTCCACCTTGGACCCTCACTGCCCCACGGGGAGCGCCATTCCCATTGAACACCGGCAGCCGGAGGAGGTGACCCATTGGCAGGGGAAGCCGTGGTTGCCCTTTGAGGTGACGGTCTACAACCCGGCTTTTGACGTGACGCCGCCAGAGCTTATCATGGCTTTGGTGTGCGAGCGGGGTGTGGTCACGCCGGTGACGCAGGCCGGGCTTGCAGAGTTTTGCTCATGAAGACGCTGGCCATTGAAACCTCCTGCGACGAAACCTCGGTGGCGGTGTTGGGTCCGCAAGGGGAGGTACTGGTGAACTGGGTCTCCTCCCAGGTGGCGGTGCACGCCCCCTACCTGGGGGTGGTGCCGGAGCTGGCCGCCCGCCACCACGTGGAGGTCCTACCCCGCCTGCTGCGGGGCCTGGAGCGGGAGGGCTACCTCCAGGGGGTGGAGCTGGTGGTGGTCACCCAAGGCCCCGGCCTCATCGGCTCCCTTTTGGTGGGAACCACCCTTGCCGCCGCCTTTGCCTACGCCCGCAAACTGCCGCTGGTGACGGTGGACCACCTGGAGGGTCACCTGGTTTCCCCCTTCATGAACCTGACCGGTGAACCCGCGGATCCCATCCCGGAGCGGGCCCTCACCTTGGTGGTATCGGGTGGGCACTCCAGCTACTTCCTCTTCGCCCAAGGGAAAGGGGTGCCTTTGAACCGAACCCGGGACGATGCTGCCGGTGAGGTCTTTGATAAGGTGGCGGCGGCTTTGGGCCTGGGCTACCCGGGCGGTCCGGTGGTGGATCGCTGGGCGGAGCTGGGGGATCCCGACGCCTTTTCCTTTGCCCCCCCGCGCATCAAGGATCCCCTGGGGGAGCTGGACTTTTCCTTTTCCGGTTTGAAGACCGCGGTGATCCGCCAAGCGCAGCAGTTGGGTTTGACCCCCCTGCCCGATCCGACGGCACCGCCGCAGGCGGCCTTGGACCTTCTGGCTTCCTTTCGCGCCACGGTGGTGCGCTGGCTCTTGGCACCCCTGGGGACGCTGCACCAGCGCTACCACCCCCCCGTGGTGGCGGCCGCCGGAGGAGTGGCGGCCAATCGGTTGCTGCGGCAAGAGCTGCAACGGTGGGGAGCCGCAACCGGGGTTCCGGTGAGGGTGCCCCCCTTGGCGCTGACCACCGACAACGCGGCTATGATTGGCCGAGCCGGACAACTGCGGGCCCAGGTGGGGGCTTTTGCCGATCCGCTGAACGTGGAACCCTACCCCAGGGTCAGCTGGAAGGGAAGCGGTGAGCCCGGGACCGGCAAGCGCCTGTTCCCACCCCTCGCCACGCCGTAGCCAGGCACCAGCAGTGCAAGGAGTCCTCCATGTCGCAGGAGCGCATCCGCAACTTTTGCATCATTGCCCACATTGACCATGGCAAGTCCACCCTTGCCGACCGTTTGTTGGAGCTCACGGGGGCACTGTCGGCGCGGGAGATGGTGGAGCAGGTGTTGGACTCCATGGACCTGGAGCGAGAGCGGGGCATCACCATCAAGGCCCATACCGTCACCCTTTTCTACCAGGCCGGCAACGGGGAACGGTACACCCTCAACCTGATTGACACCCCCGGGCATGTGGACTTCTCCTACGAGGTGTCCCGCGCCCTCTCCGCCTGCGAGGGGGCGTTGTTGGTGGTGGACGCCGCCCAGGGGGTGGAGGCACAGACCCTGGCCAACGCCTACCTGGCCGCCGAGCAGGGTCTGGAACTGGTCCCCGTGCTCAACAAGATTGACTTGCCGCAAGCGGACCCGGAGCGGGTGCGGGAGCAAATTGAACACGTCATTGGCTTAGGGGCGGCGGACGCGCTGCTCATTTCCGCCAAGACCGGTCTCGGGGTGGCCGAGGTGCTGGAGGCGGTTGTGCACCGCATCCCACCCCCTCGCGGGAACCCCGGCGCGCCCCTGCGCGCCCTCATCTTTGATGCCTTCCACGACCCCTACCGCGGGGTGCGCTGCCTGGTGCGGGTGGTGGACGGCACGCTGCGCCTGGGGCAGCGCATTCGCTTGGCCTCCTCGGGCGTGGAAGCAGAGGTGGAAAGCGTGGGGATCCTCACCCCTCACCCGGTGGCCAAGGAGGCCCTGGGAACTGGGGAAGTGGGCTACCTCTTTGCCGGTCTGAAGCAACTGCGTCAGGTCCGGGTGGGCGACACGGTCCTGGACGCCTCCCAGCCAGCCGCGCCTTTGCCAGGATTTCGCGAGATCAAGCCCATGGTCTTTGCCGGCGTGTACCCGGTGGATTCGGGAGCCTACCCCCTCCTGCGCGAGGCTCTGGAAAAGCTTTCCCTTAACGATGCTGCTTTCACCTTTGTGCCGGACAACTCCCAGGCCCTGGGTTTTGGCTTTCGCTGCGGTTTTCTCGGCCTGTTGCACATGGAAATTGTCCAGGAGCGCCTGGAGCGCGAGTTCGGAGTGGAGCTCATCACCACCGCCCCCAACGTGGCCTACCGCGTCCTCACCACGGCAGGGGAGGTGGTGGAGGTGGAAAACCCAGCCCAGCTGCCCCCGCCCGGGCAGGTGGAAGCCATGGAGGAGCCCCTGATCCTGGCCACCATCCTCACCCCGGAAAGCTTCCTTGGTCCCATCCTCAAGCTGTGTGAAGAGCGGCGCGGGGAGCAGGTGAAGCTGGAATTCTTAGGCGGCGGGCGGGTGCTGGTGGAGTACCGCTTGCCCTTGGCCGAAGTGGTCTTGGATTTTTATGACAAGTTGAAATCCTGCTCCCGCGGCTACGCCTCGTTTGATTACCAGCTGGCGGGCTACCGCCAGGGAGACCTGGTGAAGCTGGACATCCTGGTCAACGGCGAACCGGTGGATGCCTTGGCCACCATCGTCCACCGTTCCCAGGCGTACCACAGGGGGCGGGCCCTGGCGGAAAAGCTGAAGGAGCTCATCCCGCGCCAGCTCTTTGAAGTGGTCATTCAAGCCGCCATCGGTTCCCGGGTGATCGCCCGGGAGGTGGTGAAGCCCCTGCGCAAGAACGTCTTGGCCAAGTGCTACGGCGGCGATATCACGCGCAAGCGCAAGCTCCTGGAACGCCAGAAAGAGGGCAAAAAGCGGATGAAGCGGCTGGGGCGGGTGGACATCCCGCAGGAGGCGTTCTTAGCCGTGCTGAAGGTTTCCTCCTAAGGCTCTGATACCATGGAGCACCCGCCTTGGGCGGTTGGGGGGTACGGTGAAGAAACACGGCTTAGTGCGCGAGTATTACGAGGCCATCCTGGTGGCGGTGGCCTTCACCCTCTTTGCTCGTACGTTTGTGGTGCAGGCCTTCAAGATTCCCTCCGGGTCCATGGAGGACAACCTGCTCATCGGCGATCACCTGTTTGTCAACAAGTTCATCTACGCTCCCCACTGGGAAACCCCGCTGCACCGCCTCTTGCCCTACCGCGAGGTGCAACGGGGTGACGTGGTGGTGTTCAAGTTCCCCCAAGACCCGCAGCGGGATTTCATCAAGCGCGCGGTGGCCGTCAGCGGTGACCGCGTGGAAATTCGGGCCAAGCGGCTGTACGTCAACGGGCAGCCGGAGCACAACCCACGGGCGGTTTTCAAAGACCCCCATGTGTTGCCACCGAGCCCCTACTTGCCCGATGACCGCCGTTTCCGCGACTACTTTGGCCCCTATCAGGTACCTCCCGACCACGTCTTCTGCATGGGGGACAACCGGGACAACTCCTACGATTCTCGCTTTTGGGGCTCAGTGCCACGGAGCTACTTCAAGGGTCGGGCACTGATGATCTACTGGTCTTACGCCGCTGAGCCGGGTCAGGTGGTGTCCTCCAACCTCGGCGAGGGGTTGCGGAACTTCCTCAACGTTTTCGTCCACTTCTTTACCCGCACCCGTTGGGAGCGCACCTTCATGCTCATCCGCTAGAATTTGATCTGGAGGTCAGCATGGGCGTGGGCAGGCAGTGCGGCCGGGGCACCATCGGGTGCCTGTTTGGTTTGGCGATCCTGGTTTTTGCCGTCGTCACCGGCATTCGGGTCATTCCTGTGAAAACCAAGGTGATGGAGTTGAAGCGGTTTGCCGAAATGCAGGCCGAGCAGGCCTCCTTGCCCCAGCACTCGGACGGCTACATCGTGGACCAAATCTTCAACAAGGCGCGGGCCCTGCGCTTGCCCCTTAACAAGGAAAACATCCGGGTGCGACGGGACATGGGGACCTGCTACGTGGACTACAACTTCAACGTGACCCTGGACATCCCGTTGTACAAGTACAACTGGCAAGTGGTGGAGCACATTGAACGGCCGCTGTTCTGACCCCGCTGCTGAGCCCTAAGCTGCCAAACCGTGCTCACCGAGGAGTGAGTACGCCTAAGGGGTGATGATCACCGCCTCCTCATCCCGCCGGCGCTGCTTTTTTTCCGTCCTCAACACCACCCGCCAAAGGCAAAAGCCGGTCAGCCCGCCGATGGCACCCCAGGCAAGGATCAAGAACAGCCATCCGGCCCAGGTGAGTCTCATACCAACCCCTCCTTACGGTGGCGTTTGCGCCAGATCACCCCAACCATGACCGCGAACAGCACCAGCATTCCAAGCATCAGCAACCGCGCCGCCAGCACGTAAGGCACATCCCCCTCCGGGTACGGCGCGTCGGTGGTGGGCTGCTTGGCAAACAGCAGCACCGGCAGGGCATCCTGGGCCGTCCAGGCCACCAGCATCACCAGCAAATAGGCCGGCGTAACGTACTTGATGATGAACTTAAACACCTTGGGCACGCGGATATCAGCTCCGCGTGTGATCTCTTGCCACCCTCGGTCAATGCCGAAGGCCCAGGCAAAGATCAGGACCTCCACCAGGGCGAAGACCACCAGGCCAAAAGTCCCCGCCCAAAAGTCCATCTCATCCAAAAACCCGTGCTTGAGGAAGAACACGCAACCCAGCCCACCCACGGCCATGAGGGAGCCGGTGAAAAACGTCGCCTTGCGCCGGTTCCAGCCAAACTCGTCCTGCATGAAGGCCATCACGGGCTGGGCCAGCGCCACCGAGGAGGTGATGCCGGCAAAAAACAATAGGGCAAACCACAGGGTACCGTACAGCGGGCCTAGGGTACCCATCTTTTGGAAAATGATGGGCATGGCCTGAAAGCCCAGATCAAAGGAGCCTTCCCGGGCGATGTGCTGGGTTTCCGCGAGGCCAAAGAAGGCCACCGCCACGGGAATGGCAATGGACCCTCCCAAGATCACCTCGGCAAACTCGTTGGTGGCCGAGGTGGAAAGACCCGTAAGGGCTATGTCGTCGTTCTTTTTCACGTAGGAAGCATAGGTGTGGATGGCTCCCGTGCCAATGGACAGGGTAAAGAAAATTTGCCCCGCCGCCGCCAGCCACACCGCCGGATTCTTCAGCATGGAAAAGTCAGGGTTCCAGATGTAGGCGAAACCAGCCGCCACCGAGTTTTCTGGCTGATTCGGATCCGGGGTGCCCAGGGTAATAACCCGGATTACCAGCACCACCGCGAAAAGGAACAGGGCCGGCAGGGCAATCTTTGCCAGGCGCTCAATCCCTTTGGCCACGCCGTGGGACAGCACGAACAGGTTGATCCCTAGGGTAATGCAGTAGAACAGCAAAGCAACCCCAACGCCGGAAAAATACTGGGCACCCTGGCTGAGATCGGCCTTGCCTTGGAACTCCGCCAAAAAGCGGCTCATCTCAGCGAAGGTGTCCACCCCCCAGTAGTGCTTGATGGCGGAAAAGACGGCATAGGCCAGGGTCCACGCTTCCACGTAGGTGTAGTACATGACGAAAGACAACGGCATGGCGATACCCAGGGCGCCCAGGTACTTGGCCCAGGGGTGGCGCCACATGCGGGCAAACATGCCGGGCGTGGTGCCGTGCCCGTGGGCGCCGCCAAACCGGCCAATGGCCCATTCCACCCACATCAAGGGGATGCCCAGAAGCAGCAGGGCGACAAAGTAGGGGATCATGAAGGCACCCCCCCCGTTGAGGGCAGCTTGCCGTGGGAAGCGTAGGAAATTACCTAATCCCACCGCGTTGCCGGCCATGGCCAAGATCAACCCAATCCGTGAGCCCCAGCTTTCCCGAGAATGGCCCATGGCTCCCCCCGCTCGTCGCACAAAACAGGGCAAGCTTAGGGGCCGGCGCCCCCAGTTGTCAAACCCCACTTGGCAGGGCAGCGGACAAGGCTTTCTCTTTGCCCCAGGCGGTTGTCATGAACCAAGGACCACGTTTGTAGATGATCGTGGTGACGCAACGCAGCTGGCCAGGAAAAACCCCGCCTCCTTGCCCTCGTGACTGAACGAGGCAAGCTGCCGCCGCCCGCATGCTTGGCCAACTGACAGGCCAGCCCTTCCGGTGCTTCACGCTTTTCTGGCTTGTCTTTGCCGTTGCCCCTTCCTTTTTGGGGCTCTGCTTCGGCTAGGTTGTGCCTCTGGGGTAGGTTTTCCTCTCCCGGCAGGAGCTGGTGGTGGTCTGGCAGGAGGGGGTGGATGTGCAGGGATAGGTGGTAGATGCCGCGGGCCAACCTCAGCCAGCTTGGGTGGTGAGGGCGCCGGAGCTCTTGGCAGAGCCTCAATTCCGCACCGGCTACGGTGCCGACGGCAGCTCCCGCCTCACCACCCCAGGCGGTGCTGGTGGCCCGGACGGCGGAAGGCTTGCCCTGGGACACCGCCCAAACCCAGCTCGCCCGGCGCTGGCTTGCTTGCGGGGAGCTGGCGCTGCTTGCGCTCCTCGCGCCGCAAAACCAGCCCTTGGGACGTGTACCGCTAGCCCTCACCAGCGTCCAGGGCCTGCCGGTCTTTTTTTGGTCCTCTCCCACCTCCAGCGTGGGCAGGGGGCGCGGGCGGTTGATCCCCGGAGGTGTCTGCCTCGTGGGCTTGCCCTGGGGGCGTACTAGATGCTCGCGGTTCCCGCCGAGGGCCAGCGGTGGCGGGCGTCGGTGGTGCTCCCCCTCCAGGGTCCCCTCACCTGGCGCCCTGAAGAGCACGGCGCCCATGGGGCGAGGTTGCGCTCTTGCACCGCTGACCCATGGTGAGTAAGCTTTTGCGCCATGTTCCAGTGGAAGAGTTTGTTGGCTACCAAACCGTTGGCCGAGCTGCAGCGAGAGTACAGTGCCTCCCCTTTGAAGCGGGCGCTGTCCGTATGGGACCTGATGGCGCTGGGCATCGGGGCCATCATCGGCGCGGGGATTTTTGCCACCGTGGGCACCGCTGCAGCAGGGGATGCGGTTCGCCCCGGGGCGGGTCCGGGCATCGTGCTGTCCTTCGTGCTCACCGCGCTGGTGTGCGGTCTGGCCGCCCTGTGCTATGCCGAAATGGCTTCCATGGTGCCCATTGCCGGCTCGGCCTACACCTACGCCTACGCCACCCTAGGGGAGTTGGCGGCGTGGATCATTGGCTGGGACCTCATCCTGGAGTATGCCGTGGGCAACGTGGCGGTGGCCATTTCCTGGTCGGGTTACTTCTGTGAGCTGTTGCGTGGTTTTGGCATCCTGATCCCTGCCTGGGCCGCCACCGACTTGCGCAGCGCTCTCGCTTCGCCCGAAATTCTGGCCAGCGCCCCCAAGGTGTTGGGGATCCCGGTGGTGGTGAACCTGCCGGCCATGGGGATCGTGTTGCTCCTCACCTGGATCTTGGTACGGGGGATTCGCGAGTCCAGCCGCACCAACATCGCCCTGGTGTTCTTAAAGTTGGGGGTGTTGGCCTTTTTTGTCCTGGTTGGGTTGTTTTACGTCCAACCGGAACACTACCGACCCTTCCTGCCCAACGGTTGGCACGGTGTGTGGGCGGGGGCGGCTATCGTGTTTTTTGCCTACATTGGCTTTGATGCGGTCTCCACCGCGGCGGAGGAGTGTCGCAACCCGGCGCGGGACCTACCCCGGGGGATCATCGGCTCGTTGGCCCTTGCCACGCTCATCTACGTGGCGGTGGCGGCGGTGGTCACCGGCATGGTGCCATGGCATGAGTTGGGGGTCGCAGAGCCCTTGGCGGCGGCCATGAGCCGGCACAACCTGGGTTGGGCGGCGGGGATCGTGGCCTTGGGGGCCGTGGCGGCGCAAACGGCCGTGTTGTTGGTGTTCCAGTTGGGCCAACCGCGCATCTTTTTCGCCATGGCCCGCGACGGGCTCCTGCCCCAAGGCTTTGCCAAGGTGCACCCGCGTTATCGTACCCCCCATGTCACTACCATCCTCACCGGTGTGGTGGTCGCTACCTTTGCCGGCTTCGCCAACATTGAGGAGATGGTGGACCTCACCAACATCGGCACCCTCTTCGCCTTCGCCTTGGTGTCCGCCGGCGTGGCGGTGCTGCGCTTCACCCACCCAGAGGCGCCCCGCCCCTTCCGGGTTCCAGCCGCACCGTGGCTGCCTATCCTTTCAGTTCTGGCCTGCTTGGGGCTGGCCCTGGGGTTGCCGTGGATCACCTGGCTGCGGTTTTTTGCCTGGTTAGGGGTAGGATTACTCATTTACCTGCTCTACGGCCGTCGCTTTTCCCAGCTGCGGAGGGCGCATCCCTAGAACAGCGTGTACTCACCCCCCCGCATCACCGTCAGGGGTTCGCCGCCACGCAGGATTTGCGCCTCGGCCACGGTGATGGGGTTACCTGGGGCGTACACCAGGTCCTGGTGCACCACCGTATGTGGAGAGGTAAAGGCCGCCACTCCCACCGTTCCCCCCAGGTGGTCGGAGCGCCCGTAGGCCCAGTGGAAGCCGGCCTTTTCATCTTCCAACACGTTGCCGGTCACCACCGCCCGCGGGTTGCAGCCAAAGGCCACTTCGGCCACGTTAGTGCGGGCTGGATCGGCGGCAAAAGCCTCCCGGAAGCGCTCGGCCTGCCTCCCGTTCCCCTCCACCCGGATGATGCGGTTGCCCTCCACCACAAACACCACCAGTTCCCTTCCCTCCTGCCAGGGGATCTGGCCGGCGGTGAGGGATGGGGTATGAGGCCGTTCCCCTTCGTAAGGGACGATGAAAGTCTCCCCCGAGGGCAAGTTGATGATGCGATCCCCCTGTTTGCCCCGCGGGAGGACCCCGTCGTCCACCTCCGGCTGGCGGAAGCGCAGGTCAAAGTAGCAGCGGTGGCCGGTGGAAAAGGTCACCTGCAGGGCCTCCGCCCCTCGCAGGGCCTGAAGGAGCACCCCACACCTGCGGGCCACTTCCCGGTAATCTGCCGCCAACGCCGTGCCCATCATCCGCCGTTCCGCCCCTGGCATAGAGGCGGCGCGGAAGTCCGCCTTGCGACGGGTGAAGGCGTCCAAGGGTGCGGTGGCCGAGTACTGGGTGAGGAATACGGCCAGGGTGGAACCCAAGAGCACCTCCTCCAGCTCCACCTCCCGGCCCCCCAGCGAGCCACGCGCTGGAAGGGGTGCCCCGTTGGCGCCGGTGGCCGGGTAGGTGAGCAGCGGGTGGGTGGTGAAGCCTCGTGCTTGCCCAAGGGCCACGAAGGCCTGCCGCCACTCCTCCGCCCACAGGCGGCGGTCTGCCCAGGCGGGGGTGTCTTCCTCTGCGTATCGCGGCAGGTCGCAGGCCACCACCACCACCTCGCCCGGTTCTGGCGCAAATACGTCCGTCAAGAGCCGAGTCAAGGGTGAGCTCATGGTGCCTCCTCCTGGGCAAGGGTAGCAACGGGAACGGCCAAACCCCAAGGGGGTAGCCCCACGGGGAGGAGGGGTGGCAGGGGGAAGGGCTCCTGGGGGTAGCGCACCGCCTCCAGAAACAAGCCTGCCGCGGGGGCCGCCACTGGCGGCAGGGCCTTCTCCCCGCGCAGGAGCTGTCGCACTTCCTGCGGCCGGAGGGCTCCTCTTCCCACTTCCACCAGCACCCCCACCATGCGCCGCATCTGGTTCCAGAGAAAGTGGCTGGCCACCACGCGGATGAGCACCACCCCACCCACTTCCACCACGCGGACCTCTTCCACCTCCACCAGCGTGCTCTTTTGCTCCTTGACCCGCCGGCTGAAGGGGCCAAAATCGTGGCGACCCACCAAAGCTTGTGCCGCCTCGGTCATGGCCTGCAGGTTGAGCGGTGCCTCCACCCACCAGCTGTAGCGTTTGCCAAAGGCAGAGCGGCGAAGGGCCAGCTGGTAGCGGTAGGCCCGGCCGGTGGCATCGTGCCGGGCGTGAAAGCCAGGAGCTGCCAGGCGGAGATCCAACACCGAAACATCAGCGGGGAGGATGCGCTGCAAGGCTTGCAGCACCTCCGCCACCGCCAGAGATCGGCGGGTGTGGAAGGACGCCACCTGTCCCAGGGCGTGCACGCCTGCATCGGTGCGTCCTGCACCAAAGATGTGCAGCTCCCGCTGCCCCGTCACTTTGCGCAACGCTTCCAGCAGGACTCCCTGGACGGTACGGCCGTGGGGGAGGATCTGCCAACCGGAAAACTTGCTCCCGTCGTACTCCACAAGGAGGCGGTAGGTGGGCATGGCCTCTGGCGGCCCGTAGGGGAATCGAACCCCTGTTTCCGGCGTGAGAGGCCGGCGTCCTAACCTCTAGACGAACGGGCCCGCCGCAGGCGCTGACCCTAGCAGAAAAGTGCTTCGCTGTAAACCCCCGTGCTTAGCCGCGACCTACCGCCCACGCCCAAATTTGTTTGATCGTGGGTCGGGCCCCGTAGCTGAGGATTCCTACCCGGTAGACCGAGGCCGCCAAACGCACCACCAAAGCGGTGGTGGCGGTGAGGAGGACAAAGCACAGCACGGTCTGCCAGAGGGGTGGAGTCTGCAGCACCATGCGGAGGAAAAAGAGCATCGGAGCAAAAAAGGGTACCAGGGAGACCACCACTGCCAAGGGCGAGTCAGGGTTGTTCATGACGGGAACCAGAAAGAGAAACGGCAGGGCCATGATCCACCCGGCGACGTTTTGCACCTGCTGTGCCTCCTCCTCGCTGTTGAAGGCAGCACCCAAAGCGGCAAAAAGCGACCCGTAGAGGAAATAGCCCAGAACGAAGAATGCCAAGAAAGCCCCCATCACCCCAGGGTTGGTGAGGATAGTTGCCGCGCCGGCAATCCCAGTGGTGGCGGAAAAGGCCAACAAGTTCGCCGACAGCAGCAGCCAGAGGGCGTACTGCGTGAGCCCCACCGCGCCCACGCCAAAGATCTTGCCAAACATCAGCTCTTGCGGGGAAAGGTTGGCCACGATCACCTCCACGATCCGGGAGGTTTTCTCCTCCATCACCCCACGCATGACGATGCTGCCGTACATGACCGCGGTGAAGAACATGATGAACATGAGCAGGTACCCCACCAGGAAGCTGGCCCCCACCGTTTCCTTTTTCTCCTCACCCCCCTTGCTCACCTTCACGGGCACCAAATCCACACCCGCCACCGCCAGGCGGACCACCTCCGGAGCTGCGCCGGCTTCGGCCAAACGCTTTTCCCGTAAGGCCTGGGCCACTGCCCGTTCCACCGTGGCCATCAGTTGAAAGGCGGTAACGTTGGTGGAGAGGTACTCCACCTTGAGCTCGCCTGCCTCGGTGATCGGTTCGCTGGGCAAGATGACCACCGCCGAGTACTGCTTGGCTAGGATGGCTTGTTTCAGGTCTTGCCGTTGTTTTTCCCGATCTTCCTGGGGCAGGATCATGGACCCGGTGACCTTCAACGAAGACCTGGCCTCTTCTTCGCGCCGTTCCTCAAACAGGGCGCGGATCCGGGCAAACAAGGCCTCATCGGCGGTCACCACCCCCACGTGGTGCTGGCCGCTGCCACGTGCCAAGAAAAACGCAGGACCCAGGGTAAAGGCCAGAAGCACGGCTGGCACCGCCAGGGTGGAAATCCAAAAGGCCTTGGTCCTCACCCGCACCGTGTACTCGCGGCGGGCCACCACAGCCGCCTTAGGCCAGCGAAACATGGTCTTCCTCCACTGCGCGGAGAAAAATTTCCTCCAAGTTAGGTTGGAATTCCTCAATGGCCGCTACGGCACACCGGCTCGCCACCTCCGCCAAGACCCTGTGGCTCGGCTGGGTGCCGTCCAGGTGCAACAGGAAATGCCCGTTGCGCGGCTCTACTTGGTGGACGCCGGGAAGGCCCGAAGGTGGGGGATGGCCATCAGCGGTGACCACCTTGAGCTGCGGGCGCACGTAGCGCCTTCGCACCTCCTCCATGGGCCCATGGAACAGTGCTCGTCCTCGGTTGATGAGGCAGAGGTGGGTGCATAGCTCTTCCGCCTGGGGCAATACGTGGGTAGAGAAAACCACCGTCACCCCTCTTTTTCCCATGGCCAAGATCTCGTCTTTGAATTGCCGCGTGGCGATGGGATCAAGACCGGTGAACGGCTCATCCAGGATGACCAGCTGCGGATCGTGGATCACCGCCGCCGCGAACTGCACCTTTTGCTGCATGCCCTTGGAGAGGGCCTCTACCTTGGCTTTGCCTTTTTCGGCTAGCCCCAAGCGCTCCAGCCAGGCGGTGGCACGGGCTCTCGCCTCCTGCCGGTCGAGCCCTCGCACCTCCCCCAAAAAAGCCAAGTGCTCCAGCACGTGCATTTTCCGGTAAAGGCCCCGTTCCTCCGGGAGGTACCCGATGAGCTCCCGTCGCCGGTCGTCCACGGGCTCGCCATCCAGCAGGATGGTGCCTTGGTCGGGAAGGACGATGCGCATGATCATGCGGATGGTGGTGGTCTTCCCCGCCCCGTTAGGTCCGAGAAACCCGTAGATGGCCCCCCTGGGCACGGTGAAAGAAAGCTCACGCACCGCTTGGACGGTGCCAAAGGCCTTGCTCACACCTTGCAGTTCCAGATGGTGCATCGTCTCTTGCTCCCCCAGATGATACGAAATCAAGAGGTTGCAGGTTCGCCATCACGGCGTGGTCCAAGCCAGCCACCGCCCAAAAGGGGGGCCACCCCCCGTTTCCCCGTCCCGACAGGCCCCCGGTACCTCCGTTGGCAATGGTCAGGCGTTGCGCTATACTCTTCGTGGCGCGGGCGCGCCGATAGCTCAATTGGATAGAGCATCTGACTACGGATCAGAAGGTTCGGGGTTCGAGTCCCTGTCGGCGCGCCATCCAACTTGCGGTCAGGGGGTGAAAAGGCTGGTCGGGGAAACCCGCGGGGATGTGTTCCCGAGGCTTCGCGCCGTTGGCTTCTCGTTTCCTTCCCTGGGACTGAGCGGTTGCACCAGGGCCCCCACTTCCATCGGCTGAAAGGTAATCCCTTGACCCCGAAGCTCCTGCAGTCGGTAGTACGGCTCGTAGGTGTCCGCCAGCACCACTGGCCGTCCCTGCTGCCACACCTCACGGATACGCGTAGCCAAGCAGGCGGCGGGTTGGGGGGCGGCGAGGCAGTTGTCCACGGCGGTGGGGATGATGGTGAGATCAGGCCGCAAGCCCCGCACGGTTTGCAGGAGCTTTAGCACCGCCCCGGGGTTGAAGTCCGCCAACACCACTGCTCTTTCCGGCGCCTGGGCGAAGAACCTTTCGGCGTAAAGCTCAGCACTCCCCTCACGGCCTTTCATTGGGTTGAGGAAGTAAACCGCGTTGACCCGGAAGGGCAACTCCCTGACGAAAGCGTTTTCCGCGTTCAGGGCGGTAAGGGCCAGGGGAATTCCCAGGTAGCAAAGGGCTTGGAGCACCACGTGACTGGCCGCAGCAGGGGTGGGCAACGCCGGCGGGCGAAACAAGACCAAGCCCAGAACTAGCAGACCCACCATGAGGTGCAGGCGAAAGGGGGCGTAACCGGCGAGGAGGATGGCCAGCGGCAGCAGGGTCCAGGAGGGGACCAGCGACCGGGTCTTCCCCTGGAGCCACCCCCACCAACCCAACGGGCCCAGGTTCCACAGCAGAAGCAGCAGGAGCAGCAGCATGCCGGTGAGCAGGCGGGACGGGGCGAGGAAGGTATCCCAGTGCCAGCGGAGGCTCGCAAGCCCCGCCGAGTGGTGGTCGGTCAAGGGGTCAACGGGGGGCTGGAGGGCAAGAGCCAGCCACAGGGGCGCAGTACCAACAAGAAGCCCAGCCAGCTTCCCCAGCCAGCCTTGTCCTCGCACCAGGGCTGGCAGGGTGAGGAACAGGGTGAAGCCATGGCAGGAGGCGGCCCAGCCGGCACCCAGCCCGGCCAAAAAGGCACGGCCTTTGGCTGCCGCCAACAGCGAAGCCAGGGTGAGGGCCGTGGCCATGGCATAGGTCTCGGTGAGCTCCGCTGCCCACCAGGGGGCGTGGGCAACACCCCACACGGCGGCTGCCCCCCGCACCGCTGCCGGGGCTTCGCCACGCGAGCGCAGGAGCTCCACCAACAGCAGGAGGGACACTGCCGCCGCCAGGGCAGAGAGGCGGTGGCACGCGCCAATGGGATCGCCGGGAAACAGGCGTAACCAAAGCCAGGCTAACACGGTCCAGCCGGCGTGATCCCCGGGGTTGAGGCTAGGGGCGTAACCGGCTAAGGCGTAAAGGGTTAGCTTGCTGGCATCAGCCCATTGGGCGGTGCGGGCACTGCCCACCCAGTACAGTAGGCCAAAGGCAATTCCCCACAGCCAGGATCGTGGCGGGCGAGGCATGGCCTATGCTAGCAGGGCGTAGAATGCCGCTGTGCCACTGCCAGAAACTCCCCTCTGGGCCTTTTCAGAGGAAGATCAACACTTCATGGCCCTCGCCTTACGCCACGCGGAAGAGGCCGCTGAGGGCGGGGACGTGCCGGTGGGTGCGGTGGTGGTGGGCCCGCGGGGGGAGCTGTTGGCGGCAGCGGGAAACCGTCGCCAGCGGGATCAGGACCCCACCGCCCACGCGGAGATCCTGGCCCTGCGTCAGGCGGCCCAGGCCCTCGGCAGCTGGCGTCTCGTCCACTGCACCTTGTACGTCACCGTGGAACCCTGCCCTATGTGCGCCGCCGCCTGTGTCTTGGCCCGGCTGGGGCAGCTGGTGTACGGGGCGAAAGATCCGAAGCTGGGTTTTGTGGGTTCGTTAGCCAACCTCTTGGAGGACCCGCGTTTACACCACCGGGTCGCCTGGCGCGGTGGCCTCTTGGCGGATCAAGCGGCCGGGGTTTTGCAGGCCTTTTTTGCAAAGCGCAGGAAGAGTCGCTAGACTAGCACCCCGCCCGTGGGGCGGCGGCGGGAGAGGTGCCGGAGCGGTCGAACGGGACGGTCTCGAAAACCGTTGTCCCCCTGCCGGGGGACCGTGGGTTCGAATCCCACCCTCTCCGCCAGGGATGGTGTTTGAAAGGGTCGTGCATGGTGGAAGCGCAGGCGCGGAGAGGTGTCCGAGTGGCTGAAGGAGCACGCTTGGAAAGCGTGTGTACGGGAAACCGTACCGCGGGTTCGAATCCCGCCCTCTCCGCCAGGGGGCGTGCCCTCAGGACCAGAAAACCAAAGGCCCGCGGACAGGGAGGAACTCGGGTCCCGCGCGACGGTGCTTCCCGAACCTCGTCAGGCCCGGAAGGGAGCAGCGATAAGGGAACTCCACCGGGCGCCGCGGTCACCCCGGGTTCCTCCCTCTTCGCGGGTACGAGCCGGGCAGGGGGGAGGCTCTGGTGAGCCCCTACCAGGTCCTGGCCCGACGCTACCGCCCCCAAACCTTTGCCGACCTGGTGGGGCAAGAGGGCGTGGTGCGCACGCTGCGCAACGCCGTGTTGGCCGGTCAGGTGCACCACGCCTACGTGTTTTCTGGTCCGCGTGGGGTGGGCAAGACCACCGCGGCGCGGGTCTTGGCTAAGGCACTGAACTGCGAACAGGGTCCTACCCCCGATCCCTGTGGCGAGTGCGTGCCCTGTCGGGAAATCGCCGACGGCACCTCCATGGACGTGCTGGAAATAGATGCCGCTTCCAACCGCGGCATTGACAGCGTGCGAGAGCTGCGGGAGGTGGCGCGGGTCCTGCCGGTGCGCGACCGCTTCCGCGTGTTCATCCTGGACGAAGCCCATCAGCTCACCGGCGAGGCTTTTAACGCCCTGCTGAAGATCTTGGAAGAGCCCCCTGCCCATGTGGTGTTTGTCCTTGCCTCCACGGAAAAGCACAAGTTTCCCGCCACGGTCCTTTCCCGTTGCCAGCAGTTGGACTTTCGCCCCTTGCCCACGGCGCTCATTGCCCAGCGTCTGAGGGAGGTGGCGGAACGAGAGGGGTTTGTCTTGGAGGAGCCCGCGGCTCAGCGTTTGGCCCGTGCCTCCCAGGGCAGTCTCCGGGACGGGCTGTCCCTGCTGGACCAAGTGCGCGCCTTTGCCGGCGCAGGGCCGGTGAACGATCAAGTGGTGACGGAGGTCTTGGGATTGCCCCCGGTGGAGGTCTTGTGTGCCCTTTGGCGCGCCCTTTGCCAGGGTCAGGCCAGCGAGGCACTGGCGTTGTTGGCGGAACGCGAGCGCCAGGGGGATGACCTCATCCTCCTCTACCACGAGCTGATGGAGTTGCTGCGGGTGTTGGTCTTGGCCACTTCCAACCCTGAGACGCCCTGGCCCTACCCGGCGGAACTGCAGGAGGAGTTGCTGGCCTCCAGCGCCCAACTGGGCCTGCCCAACCTCTTACGTATGTTGAGCCTGGCCGTCCAGGGTCGGGAGCTGTTGGCGGCCGCTCCCAGCCCCGGGTTGGGGGTGATGGTGGCGGTGGGTAAGCTGACCCTCTGGCCCCGGCTGCAGCGGGTGGAAGCGCTGCTGGCCGGTGGGGAGGTCCCTCTCCCGGCGGCTGCCTTACCGGAGCAACGGGAAGGGGGGAAGGTGGGCGCGTCCAGTCCGGCCGAGCAATTCTTGGAAGCGGTGGCCTCGGAGCTGGGGGCAACGCTGGCGGCGCGTTTACGCAGCGCATGCCAGATGAAGGTGGCGCAGGATGAGCTAGAACTTGTCCTGCGCGGGGCTCCCAACGCCACGCTCAAAGCGGTGCAGGAGGCGCTGCCGCGCCTGGAGGAGCTGGCACGTGCGCAAGGGGTAGCTAGCCGGGTGCGGTTGGTGGTGGCTGAAGCCGAGCCCACGTTGATGGAACGGGTCACCGCAGATCCGCGGGTGCAGGCGGTGCTGCAGGTCTTTGGCGGCAAGGTCGTCAAGGTGGAGGAGGGGAGATGAAGATCAACCAGCTCCTCAGGCAGGCGCAACAGGCGCAGCAGAACTTGCAGGAGCAGCTCTCGCGTCTTGAGGTGGAGGGGCGCGCCGGCGGAGGTTTGGTGACCGTACGTCTCAACGGCCTCAAAGAGCTTTTGGGCGTGTCCTTTGCCCCGGAGGCACTCACCCAGGCCGACGCCGAGCTCTTGGCGGAGATGGTGAAGGTGGCCTGGGAGGAGGCAGCGCGGGCAGTGGAAGGTCAGGCCAAAGCCCTGCTGGCGCGCATGGGCCTGCCCGGGGGATTGTGGTAAGTGGACCTGCGGCCTCCTTCCGTGCAGGTGCTCATGGAGGCGTTACAGAAGCTTCCCGGGGTCGGGCCACGGGGGGCGACGCGTATGACGCAGTTCCTGCTGCGCCAACCGGAGGAAGGACGTCAGCTGGCCCAAGCGCTGCTGCACACCCTGGAGCAGGTGGGTTTTTGCCAAACCTGCTTTCTTTGGGCAGAAGGTACCTGTACCGTGTGCGGGGATGCCAGTCGTGATCGGCAAGTGCTGTGCGTGGTGGAAGATCCTGTGAACGCCTGGGCCATTGAAGGCACCGGTGAGTTCAAAGGTCTTTACCACGTGCTCTTGGGCGCCTTGGATCCCCTGCGTGGCATTGGTCCCGACGAGCTCACGGTGGGCAAGCTGGTGGAGCGGGTGAGAGCCGGCAGTTTTGCTGAGGTCATCCTGGCCACCAACCCAACGGTGGAGGGGGAAGCCACAGCCCACTTTGTGGCGCAGCTGTTGCGACCCTTTGGGGTGAGAACCTCACGCATTGCTTTTGGCTTGCCAGCAGGCGGGGAAATCTCCTACGCTGATCAGGTCACCCTGGCGCGAGCTCTGGTGGCCCGGCGGGGGATGGAATGAACAGGAAAGTGGCGCTATACTGCCGCAGGCGGCGCGGAGGCCATTGGTGATGAGCATGCTGGGGCCCAATTTGGTCATGTACGAGGAGGAGTTTGAGCGCATTAACAGCATCCTCGGGCGACTGTGGGTGGACGCCAACGCCAAGATCGTGTTTTTGGTGGATAAAAACGGGCAACAAATTGCCGCCAAAGGCGATCTGGAAAAGGTGGACACCACCTCCCTGGCCTCATTGACCGCCGGCAACGTAGCCGCCACCGATGGCTTGGCTCGGCTCATTGGCGAGAAGGAGTTTTCCATCCTGTTCCACGAGGGGGAGCGCGACAACATCCATATCTCCATCGTGGCGCAAAGGCTCATTCTGGTGGTGATCTTTGATGAGCGCTCGTCGTTGGGGCTGGTGCGGCTGCGGGTGCGCAAGGCCGCGCAAGAGCTGGAAGAGGTACTCAACGACATGGCCAACAAGGCGGCGCAGCAAGGGCAAGCTCCGGTTTCACCTTTTGCCGAAATTACCGACGAAGACATTGACAACCTGTTCTCCGAATGAGCTTCATTAACTACGCTTCCCGGGAAATCAACTGCAAGATCGTCTACTACGGCCCCGGTCTCTGTGGCAAGACGGCGAACTTGCAGTACATTTACGACAAGACCAGCCCCCAGGCGAAGGGGCAGTTGATCTCGTTGGCCACCGAGACCGATCGCACGCTGTTTTTTGACTTTTTGCCCTTGGATTTGGGCACGGTCCGCGGTTTCCGCACGCGCTTTCACCTCTATACCGTTCCTGGGCAGGTGTTCTACGAGGCGTCGCGCAAGCTGATCCTCAAGGGTGTGGACGGGGTGGTCTTTGTCGCCGATTCGCAGCGCGAGCGCATGGACGCGAACCTGGAGCTTTTGGAAAACTTGAAGAACAACTTGCGCGAGCACGGCTTTGACATCATGACCATTCCCTACGTGCTGCAGTTCAACAAGCGCGACTTGCCCAACATCGTCAGTTACGACGAGATGTACCGCCTGCTCAACATCAAGGGGGAGCCCACCTTTGAGGCGGTGGCGCCGCAGGGGATGGGGGTGTTTGAGACCCTAAAGGCGGTGGCCAAGTTGGTGCTGCAAGAGCTGTCAAAAAAGTAACTCCTTTGCTCGTGTATCCTTGAGGCGGTGAGCAAGCCGGGTATGCGTTTGGTGGCCTTGGGAGGAGGGACCGGTTTGGCCACTCTCCTGAAGGGTGCCAAGACCTTGCCCCTGGCCTCCCTCACCGCCATCGTCACGGTTACCGACGACGGCGGCTCCTCCGGCCGGCTGCGGCAGGAGTTTGGCGTCCCCGCTCCGGGTGACGTGCGCAACTGCCTGGTGGCCTTGGCGGAAGACGAGGAGCTCATGACCCGCCTGTTTGCCTACCGCTTCCCCGGGGAGGGGCCCACCGGCGGGCATTCTCTGGGAAACCTCTTCATGATTGCCTTGAGCCACCTCACCGGTGACTTTTCCCAGGCGGTGCGGCTGGCCGGTGAGGTACTGCGCATCCGCGGCACGGTGCTGCCCACCACCCACGCCGATGTGCACCTGGTGGCGGAAACCGCTAATGGTCGCCTGGTGGTGGGGGAAACGGCCATTGCCGCCGCGGGCCCTCCAAAGAGGCTTGCCCTTTCCCCGCCCGATGCCCCCGCCTTACCCCAGGTGCTGGCCGCCCTGCGCGAGGCGGACATGGTGGTCTTGGGTCCTGGCTCGCTGTATACCAGCATCCTCCCCAACCTCTTGGTCAGGGGGGTGGTGGAGGCGCTGGTGGAAAGCCGGGCGCTAAAGGTATTTGTGGCCAACTTGGTGACCCAACCGGGAGAGACCAACCACTTCACCTTGCAGGACCACCTCCAGGTGCTGCAGTCCTACGCCCCGGCGGTTCGCTTGGACGTGGTGGTGGTGAACACCCAGCCAATTCCCGCAGTGGTGGCGGCGCGGTACCGTGCGGCCGGTGCAGAACCGGTGTTGCCGGAGCCCTTGGACACGGTTCAAATTTGGACGGGAGAGCTGCTGCGTATCACCCCGGAGGGGACGGTGCGGCACGACCCGTTGCGTTTGGCCCATGCCCTTTGGCAGGTGTGGGAAAGTCGCCGATGAACCTGGGAGCGGTGGTGCTGGCGGCAGGGCAGGGCAAACGCTTGAAAACCGCTTGCGCCAAAGTCCTCCACCTGGCCCACGGAAGGCCCCTGTTGGCGTGGGTGCTGGATGCGGTGGCAGCCGTGGGGGCGCAGCGCACGGTGGTGGTGGTGGGTCATCTCCGCCACCAGGTGGAGGCCTTCCTGGCCGGGCAAGGGGTGATCCCGGTGCTGCAAGACCCCCCCCTGGGGACGGGGGATGCGGTTCGCGCAGCCCTCCCAGCCCTGGCCGGATGCACCTGGGTCTTGGTAGTTCCCGGCGACGCCCCGTTGCTCACCGCCACCACTTTGAACCGGCTCTCCGCCTTGGCGCAGCAAGAGGAGGCTGCCTGTGCCCTGCTGACGGCGTGCTTGGCCCACCCCGGGGGGTATGGGCGGGTGGTGCGCCGGCACGGTGAGGTGGTGCGCATCGTGGAGGCCAAGGATGCCTCCCCGGAGGAGTTGGCCCTAGCTGAGGTGAACGCGGGGGTCTACGTGTTCCAGCGGGCGGCCTTGCAGGAGGTTCTTCCCCGTTTGGGCCGACACAACGTCCAGGAGGAGTACTACCTCACCGACGTGGTGGGCCTCCTGGCAGAAGGGGGCTGCCGCGTGGTGGCGTACCCTTTGGAAGACCCAGAGGAGATGCTGGGTGTGAATACCCGGGCGGAACTGGCGGTGGTGGCGAAAAAGCTCAACGCCCGTACCTTGCGCCGTTGGCAGGAGGAGGGGGTGACGATCCTTGACCCGGAAAGCACCTGGATTGAGGTGGGGGTGCACATCGGAGCGGACACGGTGCTGGAGCCCGGGGTACACCTGCGGGGCAACAGTGAGCTGGGGGAAGGGTGTTGGATTGGTGCCCACAGCGTGCTGGACGATGTGAGGCTGCCACCCCGGACCCGTATCCCACCTTTGACCTACCTGAAAGGGGGCTCGCCGTGTGCGGCATCGTAGGGTACGTGGGCCAACGCCAGGCGGTGCCGTTGGTCTTGGATGCCCTCCGTCGGCTGGAGTACCGCGGGTACGACTCGGCCGGTGTGGCGGTGCAAACGCCCGCGGGCTTGGCGGTGGTGCGCGCGGAGGGCAAGCTGGTGAACTTGCTGGAGAAGGCCTACGCCGCCCAGCTGGCAGGGCACGTGGCCATTGCCCATACCCGGTGGGCCACCCATGGCCCACCGGTGGAGCGCAATGCCCACCCCCATACGGATGACGGTCAGCAGTGCGCGGTGGTGCACAACGGCATCATTGAGAACTTCGCTGAGCTGAAAGCCCAGCTGATGGCCAGTGGGGCCCGCTTTGCGTCGGATACCGACAGTGAGGTCATCGCCCACCTCTTGGCCCGTGGGGAGGGGAGTTTATGGGAACGGGCCTGCGCGGTCCGGCGGCAGCTCAAGGGTCAGTTTGCCGTGGTGGCCATGGACCAGCGGGAGCCGGGCGTGCTGGTGGCGCTGCGCCAGGGCCCACCCCTGGTGGTTGGGCTGGCGGACGGGGAAACGGTGGTGGCGTCGGATCCCGCTGCCGTCATTGCCCTCACCCGGCGTTGTATCCACCTGGAGGATGGCGACGTGGCCTGCCTTTCCTCCCAGGGGGTGTCCATCCTGGATGGGCAGGATCAACCGGTCCAGCGGGCTGAAATCGTGCTGGATTGGGATCCGGCGCAGGTGGAGCGGGGTGGGTACAAGCACTTCATGCTCAAGGAAATTTACGAGCAACCGGGGGCTTGTGCGCAAACCCTCCAGGTGCTGCTGCCCGACGGTGTCTTTGACCTCACCCGATGGGGGCTTTCCCCACAACGCTTGCTGGAGCTGGGCGCGGTGCACCTGGTGGCCTGTGGGACCTCCTGGCACGCTGCCCTCGTGGGCAAGTTCTTCCTGGAGGGCTTGGCCGGGATTCCCTGTCAGGTGGATTACGCCAGCGAGTACCGCTACCGCGATCCGCTGTTGCCG
The DNA here is from genome assembly GCA_025060245.1 of Thermoanaerobaculum sp. Lineage (GTDB taxonomy): Bacteria > Acidobacteriota > Thermoanaerobaculia > Thermoanaerobaculales > Thermoanaerobaculaceae > Thermoanaerobaculum. The sequence continues at coordinate 23,366 of JANXCP010000006.1, forward strand.
GAGGGCACACTGGTGGTGGGGGTCACCCAGTCGGGGGAAACCGCCGACACCCTGGCGGCCATGCGCTTGGCTCGGGAGCGGGGAGCTCTCCTGGCAAGCCTGTGCAACGTGCGGGGTGCCATGGCGGAGCGTTTAGCCGCCGTCCACCTGCCCACCAGCGCTGGGCCGGAAATCGGTGTAGCCTCCACCAAGGCCTTTTCCTCCCAACTGGTGGCGTTGCTGGTGTTGGCGTTGGCGTGGCGGCGAGCCCGTGGGGCGCCGGCGGTGGAGCTGGAGCAGCGGCTGCGGGAGCTTCCCTACTCGCTGCAAGAGACGTTGCAACAGGCGGCGCCGGTGCAAGAGGTGGCGCAGGCGTTGCATCACGCCCGGAACGCCCTGTACCTGGGGCGTGGGGTGCTGTACCCGGTGGCGCTGGAGGGGGCACTGAAGCTCAAGGAGATCTCTTACATTCACGCCGAAGGGTACCCAGCTGGGGAGATGAAGCACGGCCCCATCGCATTGCTGGACGAGCAGTTTCCCGTGGTGGGTCTGTGCCCTGCCTTTGAGCTGTTTCACAAGACGCTATCTAACCTGGAGGAGGTGCGGGCCCGCCAGGCTCCGGTCTACGTCGTGGGCGACCCCCAGCACCCCCGGCTGCGGGAATTGGCGCAGGTGGTGATCCCCTTGCCTCCTTCCCCTTGGCCCCTTTTGCCCATCCTGGCGGTGGTGCCCTTGCAGCTGTTGGCCTATCACGTGGCGGTGCTGCGGGGCTGCGACGTGGACCAGCCGCGGAATTTGGCAAAAAGCGTCACGGTGGAGTAGGCCCCGGCCGGGTACAATCCGCGGCTTGGGGAGGTAGGCGTGCGCTTTTTGGCGGACCTGGACGCGGAGCAGCGGGAAGCGGTCACCTTTGGCGAAGGGCCGCTCTTGGTGATTGCGGGGGCGGGGTCGGGGAAGACGAGAGTGCTCACCTACCGCATCGCCTACCTCTTGGCCGCGGGGCGAGCCGAGGCGCAGAACATCCTGGCCGTTACCTTTACCAACAAAGCGGCGCGGGAGATGGCAGAGCGGGTGGAGCGCCTGCTGGGAGGTCCTCTTGCGGGCGGGTTTGTGGGGACCTTTCACCGCTTTGCCCTGGCCCTTTTGCGCCAGTACCCGCAACTGGTGGGTTTGCCACCCCGCTTTGCCATTGCCGATGAAGACGAGCAGCGGCGCCTAGTGGAACAGATCCTGCGCGAGTTGGGGATTCCCCCGTCGCAGCTTTCCCCCCGCGCTGCCCGATCGGCCATTTCGCGCTGGAAAAACGGCTCGCTGGGGAGGGAGCATGAACTGCTGGAAGCCGTGGTGGCCGCCTACCAACAGCGCCTGGCCCAGGCAGGTGCGGTGGATTTTGATGACATGTTGGTTTTGGCGGTGCGCCTGCTCGCCGAACAGCAAGAGCTCCGGGAGCGCTTGCGCCAGCGTTTCACGTACCTCTTGGTGGACGAGTTCCAGGATACCAACCCGATCCAAATGGAACTCTTGTGGCACCTCGGTGGTTCCCGTCCCAACTTGACTGCCGTGGGCGACGAGGACCAGAGCATCTACCGCTTCCGTGGGGCGGAACTGGAGCACATACTCCGCTTTGAGCACACCTACCCGGGGGCGAAGGTCTTGACCCTGGGCAACAACTACCGCTCCACGGAGGCCATTCTGGAGGCCGCGGGCGCCGTGATCGCTCACAACTCCCAAAGGCGGGGCAAAGTCCTGCGCGCGTGCAACGGGGGCGGGGAACCGGTACGTCTGTGGAGCGTTGCCGATGAGCAAGAGGAGGCCAGTTGGGTGGTGGCGGACATTCGCCGCCAGCGGGCCGCGGGTATGACCTCGTTGGCTGTGCTGTTCCGCTTGAACGCCCTCTCTCGACCCTTTGAGGAGGAACTGGTTCGCTGGGCTATCCCCTATCGGGTGGTGGGGGGCGTTCGGTTTTGGGACCGCGCCGAGGTGAAGGATGCCCTAGCGTACCTGCGACTGTTGGTAAATCCCAACGACCAGCTGGCGTTCTTGCGGGTGGTGAACGTCCCGGCGCGGGGACTGGGGGCGGTGGCGGTGGAACGGCTGGCCCAGGCGGCGCAGGTCTGGGGGTGCTCCGTGCCTGAGGCCTCGCGGAGGTTGCCGGAAACCCTCACCCCCCGCGCACGCCAGGCCTTGCAAGCGTTTTGGCAACTCCTGGAGGACTTGCGCCCGGGGATGGAGGGTCCGTTGGATCGCCTGGTGCAGGAGCTGCTGCAGCGGTCGGGGCTTTTGGCCCAGTTTTCCGCGCAGGAGGAAGAAGATCGCGGGCGGCTGGCCAATTTGGATCAGCTTGTGGCCGCTGCCGGCGAGGCCACCCGACGGGGTCTTTCCCTGGCGGGTTTCTTGGACGAGGTGGCCCTCCTGTCGGAAGCGGACAGCGAAGGGGCACCGGAAGCGGTTCTCCTTTCGACCCTCCACGCCGCCAAGGGGCTGGAGTTTGACGGGGTCTACCTGGTGGGGCTGGAAGAAGGGCTGCTGCCGCTGTTGCGCGGGGACGAGGCAAGTGCCGACGAGGAGGAGGAGCGGCGCCTCATGTACGTGGGCATGACCCGGGCGCGCAAGCTTCTCACCCTCACCTGGGCCCGGAGCAGGCGCCTCCACGGCGAGGCCCGCAGCAGCCGCCCCTCGCGTTTTTTGGCGGAGTTGCCGCTGGCGGTCCGGCAAGACCGGATCCGGCTAGTGCCCCCACCCGTCAACCCCCGCCCCCCGGCGGGTCCGGCGGAAAGTAAACCCTCGCCCGGTAGGGAGCAGGGGTTTCGCCCCGGGATGAGGGTGGAACACGCCACCTTTGGCCGGGGCGTGGTCCTGCAGGTCCAGGCCTCGGGAGCCCAAACCCGCGTGGTGGTGTTTTTTGACCGCGCTGGGAAAAAGACCCTCATCCCCACCCTCGCGCACCTGAAAGTCGTGGGAGGGAAGGGCTAAACTGGCCGCCATGAAGGTTCGCCTGGCTTTTTTGCTCCTGCTGGCGGGGCGGTGCTGGGGCCTGGAGCTGGTGGTGCGGGAGGCCATCAACCCCGGGCTGGGGAAACCCCCAACGGATCTGCAACGGCACACCCCCGCCGCCGCCTTCCGTGGCCTTTTGACCGCCTGTGCCGGGGAAGATTTCCGCCGCGCCACTCATTTTTTGGATTTGGCGGAAATCCCCAAAGAGCAGCAGGCCTCCCAAGGCCCCGCCCTGGCGCAAAAGCTGTGCCGGGTTTTGGCCCAGCTTTCCGCCCGCGCTCAGCAGGTGCGGTCGGTCACCCCCGAGGGTCCCTTGGAAGGTGGGGTGCCGGTGAACAGCGAGGTGGCCCTGCGTTTTTCCCGCATGGGTCTGGCGGGAGAGGTGGTCCTCCGCCGTACCCGAGACGCCACCACCGGGGAGGTGGCGTGGCTGGTGAGTACCCGCACCGTCTCCTCCACTCCCTTCTGGTACCAGGCGCTGGTGGAGGGAAAAGCGGTCCAGGCGCAGCTCCCCCTCAACCCTGGTCTGCCACCCGCCGGCGAGCTGGCGTTCAGAACCCCACGGGAATCCCTGGAAGCTTTCTTGGAGGCCGCCGGCCGAGGCAACTTTACCCAGGCCGCCCATTTTTTGGACCTTTCCCTGGTGCCGGAAAACCGCCAAGGGGTGGAGGGACCCCTTTTGGCCCGTCGCCTGTACCTGGTGGGGGTGCGCAAGGGGCTGTTTCGTCCGGAAAAGGTCAGCACCGAGCCTGGCGGCACCGCTGAACCGGGTTTGCCGGAAGACCGGGAGCGGCTGGGAACCCTGGAGGTACGGGGGCGGGAGGTGGAACTACTGCTGGTGGACCGCTACGACCCGGCGGCGGGGCATCGGTGGGTCTTCGCCCCTGAGACGGTGGCGGAGATCCCTGCCCTTTATCGGCGGTTTGGCTTCGGGTGGGTGGGCGACCACCTGCCGGCGGTGTTTTTTGCCGTCTCCTTTGCCGGTCTTGCCCTGTGGCAATGGTTGGCCTTGCTGGCTTTGCTTTCCCTGGGCTTTTGGCTTTCGGCACGCGCGGGGCACCTCTTGGCCCAATGGGCCCGGCGCGCTACCGCCAAGACCGATGTCAGTTGGGATGATGCCTTGGCGATGGCCTTGGATGGCCCGGTGGGCCTGTGGCTCTGGAGCGCGTTGGTCTGGCTTGGGGCGAGGTACTTGGGCGTGCTCACCCCCACCTCCACCGTTCCCCAAGCCTTGGTGAAGCTGGTGGCCATCGTGGCCACCACCTGGTTTTTCTACCGACTACTGGACAAGCTTTCCCAGCAGTGGTCGGCCTTGGCCCAGGCCAAGGCGAGTTTGGTCTTTACCTTCATCCCCATTTTTCAAAGGGCAGGGCGCATCCTCGTGGTGCTGTTGGGCCTTCTGGCCGCCCTCCACGTGGTGGGGGTTCCCGTCACGACCGCCCTTGCTGGCTTGGGCATTGGTGGGGTGGCGGTGGCCTTTGCCGCGCAGAAAACCCTGGAGAATATCTTCGCCGCATTGGCCATTGCCGCCGACCGACCCTTTACCCTGGGAGACACGGTGCGCATCGGCTCCTTGTTGGGTACGGTGGAGGACCTGGGCCTGCGTTCCACCCGCATCCGTACCTTTGAGCGCACTCTGGTGACGGTGCCCAACAGCAGCGTGGTGGGCAGCGAGGTGGTGAACCTGTCAGCCCGCGACCGTATGCTCTACAACCCCACCCTCCACCTGACCTACACCACGCGGCCTGAGCAACTGCGGCGGATCCTGGAGCGCCTCCGGCAGCTCTTGGCCCAGCATCCGCAGGTGGTGCAGGAGGGCGCCCGCTGCCGTTTCCGCGCCTTTGGCGAGTCAGCGTTGCTGGTGGAAATTTACTGTCATTTGGCTACCGCTGACTGGGATGAATACCTGGCCTTGAGCGAGGAGCTGAACTTCGCGGTGGCAGAAATTGTGCAAGCCGAGGGAGCCAGCTTTGCCTTTCCCACCCGCACGGTGTACCTGGCCTCCTCAGGCAGCGGTGCCGCAAACTAGGCTGATCTTCTCGGTAGGGGCAACAGCAACAAGGCGCACCGGGGCGGAGCCAGACCCTCCGCTCCCGGTGCGTCGGCACTTTGCTGGTTAGGGTGCGTAGGTGGTGGCGTAGGCGTAGTTGTCGGCGTTACGTAGGGCATCGTAGGGCCGAGAAGCGGCCAAGTTGAGGCAGTTGGTGTAGCCGTAAGTGACGTCGTCAGCCCCGGCGACGGTGTTCCAGTGGAAGGATTCGTGGGCCACGGTATGCGCCTGGCCTGAGGCGCTCTGGTTCCAAAAGGCCGGGCAGATGTAAATGCGATTGGTGGTGGTCTTGTAGGTGTAGGCGATGTAGTTGGATTGGCAGTAGGGCGCATAGGAGCCACAATAGTAGTCCACTGTGAGGCCCAGGCGGTAGTAGGAGTTGTAAAAGCGCGTACGCACCGTGGACACGTACTCGGGGGTGGCGCCAAACCAGGTGCGGTAGAAGCTGTTGTAGCTGGGAATGGCGTTGTAGGCCCTGGCGGCGCGGCTGCGCGCGGTGGATTGGGCATTCAGCAGGGCGGTGGTGTTGGAACAGCCGTAGAAGGCCAAGGCCTCGGCCCTCATTTCCCCTTCTGGGGGCTCAGGCACAGCCACGTCACCCTCTACGGTAATGGTGGCCATGGGCGCCACCACCAGCTGTCCTTGCAGCTCCCCCTGGGCTACCGCCTGCGTGAACCCCCGCCGATAGCTTTCATCCACTTCTCCCACGGCGTCGAGCTTGGCGATGGGCAGGCGCCGCTGGGGACCCGAGAACACCTGGAGAAAACCGCGGAACTGCACGGTGTAGGTGCCGCCGCGGCGCATGTCATAGGCTGCGGCCACATCCACCACGGCCGAAACAGACTGGCCGGCCTTGACCAGGACCCAATCCTCTGCGGCCGGTCCAATGCGTAAGGCCA
>JANXCP010000006.1:29297-49081 GCA_025060245.1 Thermoanaerobaculum sp.
GCGGGTGACCTGCAACAGGTCCCGCTCAAAACCCCGCAGCGGGGTTTCGTAGGCCAATACGTACACGTCAGCGGGCCCCGTGTTGGTGAGGGTGAAACGGAACAGGGCTTCACTGCCGGCGGCCACCGTGCCCGCTAACGGCGTGAGCTCGCCACGCAGTTGGGCGGCACCGGCGCTGCTGGCCACGACGAGGGCGGCCAGCACCAAAGAGAGAACACGACCCATTTGACGCAAAGCCATGTTGCCTCCTCCTTTCACGGCGAGATGGTCTTGCTCGATGGGGGAAACCGTTCCTCCTCCCCGTTTCGGTGGTCCTCGGGCGGGGATGGGAGCGTACCGGGCACCGAGGAATTCCCGCATGGTTCCCAATTCCCTTTTGTTGAGGGGGAGGCTAAGCCGGCAGGGTCCTCCTGTCAACTGCTCTGGGGCGTTGAAGAAGTTTGTTTCAGTACCTTCGGGGGGGCGCGAAAGACTCTTGACGGAGCTCCGCCGGAATAGGAAAAATCAAGCAAAACTCTTTCGGGAGGTTGTGGGCATGGGGCAGCGCCAAAAGGCCCAAGAAGTTGAGGAGAGGAAGGTGCCGCTGGATCGCCTGGACCTTTGGATCCTCCGCTACCTTCACGAGAACGCCAGGGTTTCCCTCACCGCCGTGGCGCGGCGGTTGGGAGTGGCCCTGGCCACCGTACACCGTCGGGTGCAAAAACTGCGGGCGGCGGGGGTGATCAAGGGCTACCTCACCCGATTGGAACCTCAAGCCTTTGGCTTCACCTTGACCGCCTTTGTCCGCCTTAAGGCCGCTGACCGGGAGGACTTGGAGGAAAGGCTGGCAAGCTTGGGTAGGTTCCCCGAAGTGGAGGAAATCCACCTGGTCACTGGCTCCTACGATGTCTTGGTCAAGCTGCGTGCCCGGGACCCCCAGCACCTGCGGCGCCTGCTGGCACGGATCCACGCTGCCCTCGGCAGTGGCCGGGCGCGTACCGAAATTTGTTTGACCTCCCTCTTGGAACGCTGTGCTCCTTTGTACGCCACCTTCCCAGGGGACGAAACGAAGTCGCCTCAGCTTCCCTGAAGAAGGGCAAGGTCCGCCCAGCGTTGGGCCTGGGCCCTCACGGGAGGCTTAGCTTACCGGGTGGTCCCGAGCGCTTCGTTCAGGAACTGTCCGTCAAGCAAAAGCTTGCTGGTGTCATGGTTTGCCTGCAAGTGCAGAGGTTTTCCTTCCCGGCTGATGGGAACAGCTCCCGCGGGCGCCTCAGACCGGGCAAAGCTTCAAATGGGATGCTTGTCCAAAAAAACCGCCTCATCTTGGAATTGGATGAGGAAGGAAGGTGCCATGCGGCGGTCTTTTGCCTTGGCGGTGGTGACTGCGGTCAAGCTGGCCAAAGACTCGGCGGCTTTCTTGCCCTTGCCCGCTACCGGTGCCCTTCGGCTGGTGCCGCGAGAGGGCGAATTGGGCCCAGTGGGACCCGCCGGGAATCCAATGGTCACCTTGGTGGCTGAGACACCAACCTCGGCCCTTGGCTGAGGGGCTTATCCCCGCCTTCGCCTGGGGTGCCGGCTGGTACTGTACCCCTGAGGGCCAACCCCCGACGGATTTTGCCGCTGCCCTTCTGACCAATAACCCCGACTGGGATCAGGACGACGATGCCCGGGGTGGTGGAAGGGGCGGGGATTGCCTTGCCGTGGTTCCTGGAGCGTGGTCCTGCAGCATCACCTGCGGTGAATGCCAGGGCAGCGTGGGGTGTGAGGCGGGATACGCTTGCTGCACCTGCCGCCTCTTGGTTGGCCCCTCCTGCACCGGTCGGCCGCGTTAGTGGTTTAGAGAGGTTGGCCCCGTCGCGGGCTTTTCATGGACAAGCACCAGGCGCCCGCGCTTGACGACGGCGCGTACTAGGTTCACGCCAAAGTGGTAGACGAGGTGTTTCGGGTTCGGTGCCGCCAGGATCACCAAATCGGCCTGCTTGCCCACCTCCACAGAGCCTAAGCGATCCGCAAGCCCCAAGGCGGCGGCGGCGTTGAGGGTGGCGGCAGTCAGGGCCTCTTCGCTGGTCATCCCAGCACCCAGGCAGGCCAGCTGCATGATGGTGGACATGGACTCGGTGTGGGAGGAGCCGGGGTTACAGTCGGTGGCCAAGGCCACCGGAACCCCGGCGGCGATGAGCTGCCGCACCGGTGCGTAGCGCTCGCGCAGGAAAAAGGAAACCCCGGGCAGGACCACCGCCACCACCCCCGCCTTGGCCAGGGCGGCCATGCCAGCAGGGGAGGTGTGGAGCAAGTGGGAAGCGGAGCTAGCCCCCAGCGCCGCTGCCAGCTCCGCCCCCCCCAGGGGGGAGAGCTCGTCGGCGTGCACATGGATCCGCCAACCGTATTCCCGAGCGGGGGCCAGGAGGCGTCGGGTCTGTTCAGGGGAAAAGACCCCCTGCTCGCAAAATACGTCCACACCCGCTGCCAGCTCTTCCGCGAAAATGGCCGGGTAAATTTCGCGGAGGATGAGGTCCACGTAGCCCTCGGGGTGGTGGCGCCATTCGGGGGGCACCTCATGGGCCGGCATGGCGGTAGGGATGATCTCCACCGGCTGGAGCTGCGCCGCTCGTCGCAACACCCGCAGCTGCTTCAGCTCGTTAGGCAAGTCCAGGCCATAGCCAGACTTGGCTTCCGTAGTGGTGGTGCCATGGGCCAGCTGGCGGGCCAGGCGCTCCAGGGTCAAGGCCAACAGAGTTTCCTCTCCCGCGGCGCGGGTGGCCGCCACGGTCTTGACGATTCCCCCGCCGCTGGCGGCAATTTGGGCGTAGCTTTCGCCGGCCAAGCGCCGGTCAAACTCGTCTTCTCGGTAACCGGCAAAGGGGAGATGGGTGTGGGGGTCCACCAGCCCCGGGATCACGCACCCCCCTTGGGCATCCACCACCTCATCGGGCGGCGGGAAGTGGCGGTCGTGTTCTGCCAAAGGGCCAACGAAGGTGATAATCTCCCCCTCACACCGCACCACCGCCTGCGGCCACACCGCCAGCTGGCCTTGGGCAGGTCCGGCCACAGGGCCCCGTCCCAGGGGAGTGGCCACGGCGGCGGTGTTGGCCACCAGCAGGCTCACGGTTGCGGCTTGGGCTCCCGGGTGCGGGGGCGGAGCACGGTGAGGCTTGCCGATTCGCTCTCCCTGCGCTCCGCAGTTTCGTCGTCCTTGACCAAACCCGCCAACAGCTCCGAGAGGCGTTTCAGGTCAGCCCGCGCAGCCCGCCGTTGGCTCCGCAGTTGGGCAATGACCATCTCCACCGCTTCCGCTCGTTGTCGGGCTTCCTCCACAATGCGGTCAGCCAAAGCCTGGGCTTCGGTCACCGTGCGGTGGGCCTCGGCTTCCGCCCGCTGGATGGTGGCCTCGGCGGTCTTCTGCGCCGCAATGAGCGCCTCGTTGAGCGCCTCCGCTTGGGAACGGTACTCCTCCAGCTGGCGGGAGAGCAGTTCCACCTGCGCCTTCAGTTCACCGCGAATTTTCGCTTCCTCTTCCACCTGCTCGGCAATGGTCCGGAGAAAGTCGCGCACAGCCTCTGGGTCGTACCCGCGAAGCCGAGTGGGGAAAGAAGCCCCTTGGATTTCCAGCGGTGTCAGGCGGTGCATGGGCGTCACCTCCAGCTTCGCTTCTAGCTTAGCACCTTTTCTCTGGCACCCTTACCGGACTTGTTGCCGTTCACCAAAGAGCACTCTTCCCAGACGCACCCAATGGGCCCCTTCCTCTACCGCCACCCAGTAATCCTCGGACATCCCCATGGAAAGCTGCAGGCTGGCAAGCCCAAATCGCCCTGCCAGCGTTCTCGCCAACTGCCCGAGCCGACGAAAGTACGGGCGGGATTGTTCAGGGTCCGGGTGGTACGGGGGGATGGTGAGCAGACCCACCGGCTCCAGGTGTGGGCACCGCAGGAACAGGTGCTCCAGAAGGGGTTCCAGCTCCTCCTCAAGGATCCCGCCTTTTTGTACCTCGCGGCCCAAGTTCACCTCCACCATGATGGGCAGCCTGCGGCCTGTGGGTGCCAGGTGTCGCTCCAACGTATCGGCCAGCGACGGACGGTCCACGGTGGCGATGAGGTCAAACAGCTCCAGGGCCTTGTTGCGCTGCAGGGAGCCCACCAGGTGCCAGGCCGCTTTCGCCCTCACCCGGGGTTTTTTTTCCGCCGCCTCTTGCACTCGGTTCTCACCAATGGCGTCTACGCCCGCCGCGATGGCCTCCTCCACCACCTCCGGTGGGTGGGTCTTGGTTACCGCTAAAACCTTCACCTCTTCGGGGCTTCGGCCGGCCCGGTGACATGCCTGGGCAATGCGATCACGCACCTGCTGCAAGCGCTGGTTTACCCGACTCATGGTGCCAGGGGAGAGGGGAGGGTGGAGCACCGTTCCAGGATGGCCTGGGTCGCGAGGCGGTCAGCCCGCCGGTTGGCCTCCCGCGGGATGTGCCGCACGGTGGTGCGGGCGAAACGGGCCAGGTAGGCTTGGGCGCGGGCAAAAAGGGGTTTGAGGTGGGGCGCCCGAACCCGGTAGCTGCCGTTGAGCTGGTTGGCCAGGAGTTGCGAATCGGTGACGATCTCCACCTCTTCTGCCCCCAGCTCCAGGAGGCGTAAAAGTCCCGCCAGCAAGGCCGCGTACTCGGCCACGTTGTTGGTGGCGCGGCCCAAGTAGACCTGGTGCTCCTCTTCCTGCCCGTCGGGGTAGACGATGAGCACACCCGCCCCGGCTTCCCCTGGGTTGCCCCAGGCCCCCCCGTCAATTTCCAGCAGGAACCGCTTCATGCCTCAAGTTCCAGGGGCTTGATCGTCTCGCGGTCGTAGAGGAGTCGCCGGCAGGAGTCACAAAAGGCCAACTCCGCGGACGCCTTGACCAGCTGCACCAGGGAGGGGCGCAGCTGCGCATGGCAGGCAGAGCAGGAATCGCCGTCCATGGGGACCACAGCGGTGGGCTTGCGGGTGGCCCAAAGCTTCTTGAACTCCTCCCACCCCGCCGTGCCCAAAAGCCTCTGGGTTTGCCGAAGGTGGGCTTCAATGCGTTCCAGTTCCTTTTCCACTTGCTGTTTTTGCTTGGCGAACGCTGCTTCCAGAGCTTCTCGGTGCAGGCGTTCCTCCTCCGACTCCTTGGATAGGTTGTTCACTTCCTCTTCCAGGCCTTCCACCTGTTGCCAAATGGCCAGCAGGCGCTCCTCCCGTTTCTTGATCTCGCCTTCCACCTGATCGAGCTCGTTGACCACCGCCTGGAGCTGGCGCATGTTGGTCACCATGCTCTTTTGCCGGCGGAAGTGCTCGCGTTCACGCTTGAGGGTTTCCAATTCCCCTTCGAGACCTGCCTGTTCCTGCCGCAGCCGAGCGAGCTCCTCTTCCTTTGCCTGGAGGAGCCGCCGCCGTTCCGCGTACCTTTGGTTGAGGCTGAGCAACTCGTCAGGGAGTTTTTCCAGTTGCTGGCGCGCCTGGCGCCGCAGGTCCAGAAGTTTTTGCAGTGTGGCAAAGTACTGGAGCTTACTCCGCGTATCCAAGACGTTGCCTCCCCATGGGTGGGTCCACCAGGATTCGAACCTGGGACCTACCGGTTATGAGCCGGCAGCTCTGACCGCTGAGCTATGGACCCCTTTCCGCCCGGTGTCCTAACCCCGCCGGCGTTGGCATGGGGCTTTGTGAAGCAACAGAGGCGTTGGCCGGCTGGTGCCGGGCATCCCACGGGGGGATTCTACGCCCTGCGGGAACTGGCTACAAGTTGCCCTTGCTTTCACCCGATCACGTCCAGGTATGGCTTCAGGTGCTTGGCACGTGAGGGGTGGCGCAGCTTGCGTAGCGCCTTGGACTCAATTTGCCGAATCCGCTCACGGGTGACGTTGAAGGCCTTCCCCACCTCCTCCAGGGTGTGCTCGGTGCCGTCGCCAATACCAAAACGCCGCCGCAGCACCTCTGCTTCCCGAGGGGTGAGGGTGCGCAGGACTTGCTCAGCTTGGGCGCGCAGGGAGGCACTGATGACCGCATCAATGGGGGAGACCACAGAGCTGTCCTCCACGAAGTCTCCCAGGTGGGAGTCTTCCTCCTCGCCAATGGGGGTTTCCAGGGAGATGGGCTCCTGGGCAATCTTCATGATCTTGCGCACCTTGGCCACCGGGATCTCCATGCGCTCGGCCAGCTCTTCGGAGGTGGGTTCCCGGCCCAACTCCTGCACCAACTGACGCTGGCATCGGGTGAGCTTGTTGATGGTTTCAATCATGTGCACCGGAATACGAATGGTGCGGGCCTGGTCGGCGATGGCTCGAGTAATGGCTTGGCGAATCCACCAGGTGGCATAAGTGGAAAACTTGTACCCGCGGCGGTACTCAAACTTATCCACCGCCTTCATGAGGCCGATGTTCCCTTCCTGGATGAGATCCAAGAACTGTAAGCCCCGGTTGGTGTACTTCTTGGCGATGGACACCACCAGGCGGAGGTTGGCCACGATGAGTTCTTGCTTGGCCTCATCCGTTTCCCGTTCTCCCTCCCGCACCTGGGCCACCACTCGCTTCAGCTCTTCGTACGGAACCCCGTACTCGGCCTCCAACCGCGCCAGTTCCTCGCGATACCTGTGCAGGCGCTCCTCGTAGAAGGCTCGCCGCTCGGCGTTGCGCTCGGACTTGATGAGCGCCTCATCTTTGCGGATGGTTTGGATGGGGATGGAAAACTTCCGCTCCACCTCGCCGAGAAAGGCCAAGAGGCGATTCCTCGTTTGCGTGGTGAAATCGGTGGAACGGACCAAGACCGAAATGTCCCCAGCCAAGGCGTCCAGCTTTCGCTCCAAATCCAGGGCCTTCTTGCTCCCCTTCTTCGCTTTGCGGAGCTGCTCCTTTGCTTCTTTGACGGCGCAATCCAGCTCGCGGATTTTGGCAAAGATGGCCATGGCCTCTTGCACGCGCTTCAGCGAGCGCTCATCCAATTTCACGTTAAGGCCGGCGAGGAGGTCGCGGTTGAGGCGGCGATCGCGCCGCGCCGCCTCATTGGCGCGGAGGAACAGCTCCAGGATCCGCGGAGAGGAGGCCAGGGCACAAAAGACCTTCGCTTCTCCCGCTTCAATACGGCGCGCAATGGCCACTTCCCCCTCCTTATCCAGGAGCTTGACGGTACCCATTTCGCGCAGGTACATGCGCACCGGGTCATTGGTCCGCTCCAGCTCCTCCTCGGTCAGGGAGGTGGCCATGACCTCGGCGTTACTCCCGCGCTCCGCCTCTTCCTCAAAGCTGGCGGCTTTTTCTTGGCTCTCCACCACCTCAATGTCGTTTTCCGTAAACCGCAGGTAGATCTCGTCCATCTCGTCGGAGTTGGCCGAGACATCCTCCGGCAGGATTTCCAGGATCTCGTCCACCAGCACGTACCCCCGCTCTTTCCCCAACTGGAGCAGGCGGGGCAGCTCGGAGTACTTTTCCTCCAAGCTTAGGGTTGTCACGTCGCGCTCAAACTCCACGATTCCCTCCCGTTCCCGGGCCCCCCGGCTGGCGCAACAAGAGCTGCATCTCCGCCAAGGCCCGAGCCAGTGCTTCTTGGTCTTGTTCTGCGTGAGCCCGCCGGATTTCTTGACTTAAGGTGGCGAGCTGTCTCTTCTTTTGCCGTTCCCAAAGCTCCCTCAAAATTTTTTCAAGTCCCTCCTGGTTCGTGGGAGGAACTTCATGTTCAAGCGCGGCAACCAGGCGCCGCGCTTCACGCTCATTAATGTGGGTGCTCACCCGGGAAATTTCAAGGGGCATTCCGGCGGCGGCGCAGCTGAGGAGCACCTCCACCACCTGACGACACAGGGGGTGCTGGATCTCCTCCGCAGGGATTTGGGCCAGCCACGCCCCACGGGCCACTTCCGGTAGGTCCACGAGCAAGGCCCGCAGCAGGGCCAGCTCGCCGGCGGGTGGATTGGGGCCCTCGGTGCTCACCTGGGACCGGGGGAGTGGCAAGGGGGTCAGCTGCTCCACGGGGATCCCGACCCCTCGCGCCAGTTCCTCCTTCAGGGCGTAGCGCCGCGCCGGGTTGGGACAGCGGTCAATGATGGCCAGCGCGCGCCCCACCTGGCGGCGGCGCGCGGGTAGGGAGTCGCCAGCCTGTTGGAGCAAGAACTCGGCAGGTCCTGCGGCCTGCGCCAGCAACCGACGAAAGGCGTCGGCCCCGTGGCGGCGCACCAAAAGGTCTGGGTCCAACTCGGCCGGAAGCTGGACCACCGCCACTTCCAGATCCGCGGCCAGGAGCAGGGGCAGGGCTGCCTCCGAGGCCTGCCGACCGGCGGGGTCGCCGTCGTAGCACAGGTAAACCCGCTGCACGCGCTGGGCCAGCTCGCGCACGTGGGACTCGGAAAGGGCAGTTCCCAGGGTGGCCACGGTGTTGAAGAAGCCGGCCAGCTGCAGGGTCAGGCAGTCAAAGTAGCCCTCCACCAAGATCGCTTCTCCCTGGGCCGCCATGGCCTTGGCCGCCCGTTCCCCGCCAAAGAGCACCTTTGACTTGGAAAACAGCGCCGTTTCGGGCGAGTTGAGGTACTTCGGCTGTCCATCGCCCACCGCCCGCCCACCGAAGGCGATGAGCTGGCCACGGAAAGTTCGGATTGGGATGGTGATGCGGTCGCGAAAACGATCCCAGAGGCGGCCTTGTTCTCCTTGGACCACCAACCCGGCCCCTTGCAGCACCTGCTCAGAAAATCCCTTTTTTTGGAGCTCCTCACACAGGTTGCGCCACCCGGCTGGAGCAAAGCCTAAGCCCAGCTCCTGCGCCTCGGCGAAGGTGATCCCGCGGCTTTCTAGAAACGCCCTGGGTCGGTCAAGGCCCAAGTGGGACAAAAAGAACGCTTGGGCCGCTTCCAGGGCCTGGGAGACCCGCTCGGCAAAGGCACTTCGCTGACGACTGGCGGCACTGGCCACGGGCAGGGCCACACCAAAGCGCTTGGCGAGCGAGACCACCGCCTCGGCAAAGGAAAGATGTTGGGTTTCCATGACGAAATCAAACACGCTCCCCCCTTTGCGACAACCGAAACAGTAGAAGGTGCCCTTGTCGGGAGATACGTAAAAGGAAGGGGTACGCTCGCCATGAAAGGGGCACAAACCCACGTAGTTTTTCCCCATTTTGCGCAGGCTTACCTGCTCGCCCACCACGCTGACGATGTCGGCTGCCCGGCGGACTTGGTCCACCACATCCCGGCCGAGGTCGTACGCTGACACGGGCTACCCCTCCAGCTCCGCCTCGGTGACCCCTGTGCCCCCACGGAACTGCGGCGGATGGACCATGCGCACCACCGCTGGGTGGGCCTTGAGCACCTCCCACACCACCTGCCGCAGCGCCCCGGTGCCGTGGCCGTGTACGATGCGCACCTGCCGGGTGCCGGCGCACAGGGCAGCATCCAGGAACTTCTCCAGGCGCTGACGTGCCTCCTCCCGATCCAGACCCAGCAGCAACAGTTCTTGGGGAGCCGGTGCGGCCTCCACCGTGAGGCGCGTCTGGGGTGGGCGAGAGGGTGCCGGGTGGCAAAGGCTTCGCTCCACCCATACCCGCTTGCCGGAAATGGCCACCTCCAGACGATCACCCAGGACCTGGAGGACCTGCCCGGGGGAAGGGAAGCCGTCCACCACGACCCGGTCCCCCACACCCGGATCAAAACTAGACGGAGCGCGTTCTGGAGTGGGGAGGTTGAGGTGCACAGCCTGGGAGCGGAGGGCGGCCAGGCGCTTTCGTCCCAGAACCACACCATCTCGTCTCGCCGCTTCCACCTCCGCCACCACCTGCTGCCACCGTTCCTCCGCTTGCTGGCGCAGCTTTGCTAGCTCGGCCCGCAGGGTTGCTTCCATTTTTCGTTGTTTGTCAGCCCAGGCGCGGGCTTGCGCCTCCGCTTCCCGCTTTGCTTGTTGCAGTTCTGCTTGGACTCTCGCCAGCTCCTGCCGCGCGTGTTCCAGCTGGTCCAATTCTTCCTGAAGACGGTCCAGGTAACGGTCCAGGGTGGCGTAGGATCCGGAAAGGAGACTCTTGGCCCGGGCCAGGACGGGTTCAGGCAAGCCGCAGGTGCGGGCCAGGCGGAGAGCGCGAGAGCGGCCAGGTTTACCCAGGCTCAAGCGGTAGGTGGGGCGGCCGCTCTGCTCATCAAAGCCCATGGCGGCATTGGCCGCGCCTGGGAGGCTTTCCACGTGCAGGGCAAGGCCCAACAGGTGGGAGGTGGCCAGCGTCCACCAGCCGCGGGCCACCAGCTCCTCCAGCAGCGCCGCGCCCAGGGCTTGCCCTTCCTCGGGGTCGGTGCCAGCCCCGAGCTCGTCGTAGAGTACCAACAGCGATCGGTCCTGGCGCGCCAGGAGGGCGGCGGTGGAGGCCATGGCGGCTTGGAAAGTGGAGCGCTCGGCCAAGACGTCTTGTTCGTCACCGATGTGGCAAAACACCCCCGCCAGTTCCGGCAGGACCGTCCCCTCGCCAGCCAAAACGGGGATGCCGGCATGGGCCATCAGCACCAACAGCCCTATGGTTTTCAGCGCCACCGTCTTCCCGCCAGCATTGGGGCCCGAGATCAACAGCACCCGTACCGCAGGAGGGAACTCCACGGTGGTGGGGACAATGGTTCTCCGGTTGCCCCCTTCCCCCAACACCTGTTCCCGCAGTGGGGCAAGGTGAGGGTCCAGGAGGGGATGCCGAGCCTCCACTACCCGCAGCGTTGCTCCCTCCCCCGGTGGGAGCAGGCGCCCCTGGGCCCATCGGCCGAAGAGCACCCGCGCTTGGAACGCGTCCAAAGTGGCCAGCACTTCGGCCGCCGCCAGGAGCTGTGAACGACGGGTGAGGAACGCTTGTTTCAGTTGAGCAAGGATCCGCTCTTCCTCCTCGCGAATGCGAGCCTGGGTTTGGGCCAAGGTGTTGTTCAACTCCACCAGTGAAAACGGCTCAATGTAAAGCGTCGCCCCACTGCCGGAAGCGTCCAGGACAAGACCGGGAACCTTGCTCCGCTCGCCCACGGGAACGGGGAGGCAGTACCGTTCCCGCCGCAGGGTGTAGGGCCCCGAGGCAAAGGGAAACTGGCGGACAAGGCGCTCCAGCTGGGCGTGCAGCTCTTGGCGGAT
Source organism: Thermoanaerobaculum sp. (assembly GCA_025060245.1). Lineage (GTDB taxonomy): Bacteria > Acidobacteriota > Thermoanaerobaculia > Thermoanaerobaculales > Thermoanaerobaculaceae > Thermoanaerobaculum. The sequence goes on from JANXCP010000006.1 coordinate 40,336, forward strand.
GGCCTCCCTCTGCCGGCGAGCCTGGGCCAGGGCCGGAGAGGTGGTGTCCAAGATCTTGCCCTCGGAATCCAGTCGTTGTTCACACCAGCTGAGCAACCCGGAAAAATTGGGGAGCTTGGCGGCGAGCTGCGCCAGGTTGGGGCCGGGAGCGCCGGCTGACAGGCTACGGCGTACCTCTTCGGCGCCACGCAGGAACGCCACCAGCCGGCAAAGCTCGGTGACTCCCCAATCGCCGGTGGAGGTGTGAAGGAGGGCCAAACCCTCCAGCGGCCGCAGGGGTAAGGTCCCCTGGCGGTCCACGAACTGCCAAAGGTCCTGCGTGACGGCAAACGCCTGGTACGCCCTGGGGCCAAATTCAGGTTGGGTGGCGAGGACAGCACGCGCCCCCCCCTCGGTACGGGCGAAGGATGCGACGAGCTGGAGGACCTCCGGCCACTGGAGGGCCGCCAAGGTTGACTGCATACTGCTTAGAGCAGGCCAGCTTTTCGCTGTTGGGCGAGCTTACGGAGCAGCTTTTTCCGCGCTTGGATTAGCTTTCTCTTCCGTCGCTCGGAGGGCTTTTCGTAATGCTGGCGCTTCTTGATTTCTGAGAGGATGCCGGCCTTTTCGCACTTACGCTTAAAGCGGCGCAGAGCCTGCTCGAAGGACTCGTTTTCGCGGACGTGAACCACCGTTGGCAAGGACCGTCACCCCCTCTCTGCGCCTTTCTGCTGCCTGTGCAGCCGCGCGACCCACGATTGTACCTTAAGACACGGAAACCCGTCAACGCGCCCCTATTTGCCGGCCTTCCAATCCTTGCTGTAGAGCTTGCCTTTTTCGTCGAAGAAAAAGGAGGCAATCTCCCCGCCCTCGGCGCGGAAGAGCCAAACGGTGACCTTCTTGCCCTTCACCTCCTGCTCTCGCACGTTCAGGGCTAAGGGCGTCCCGGTGATGGCTTTCACCTGTTGGCGGGTCATGCCTTTTTGCACTTGGTCAAAGCGTTCCTTGGTGATGTGGCGGAAGGTGCGCGCCTCTTGCAGCAGCGCTTGCAGCTCCGTTGGCACCGGAGCCGAGACGCTCTCAAAGTAACCCTGGGCGGTTTCCAGCAGCTCCACCGCCCGCCGGTAGTCCCCCGCCTCGTTCATGAAGTCGCGGGCATTCATCATCGCGTCTTCGGCGTAAAGCTTGAGGCCCTCCAGGGTCTCGGGAGCTTGCGGTGCCTCATTGAGGGCGGTATTGAGGAAGCTGGCCAACTCGTTCTGGTCGTCGGTAAAAATTTGGTCCAGTTCCTTGGTGGCTTGCTTCAGCTGCTCTTCAAGCGCCTGTTTGCGCTGAGCTTCCTGGCTGGATAACGAAGGCTTTTCGCGCAAGGCGGCTAACTCCGCTCGCAGTGCCCGTACCTGTTGCGCTTTTTCCAGATGTTGTGCGTGCAACGCCTTGACTTTGCCCAGCTGGGCCTTCAAGTCCATTTGCGGTTTTTGTTCTTCCTTTTTGCCACAGGCGCTTAGCGCTACCATGATGATTCCCAGCACTGCCATTGGGGCTCGCATAGTCCCCTCCCTCCTCTCGTGAAAAAAGTAGCAACCCCACGGGCAAAAGGCAAGCCGTTTCTTGACACTGCGCCACCGTCGGCCAATAATGCGAAAGGCGAATGGCCAGGAGGTTCCCATGAGCGGAAAAGAGGCACTTTTGGCTCACCTGCAACAGGTGCGAGAGGGGGCGCTAGGGTTGTTACGGGCCAAGCTGGACACCGTCGCACGCGAGATCCAGGAGGCCGCAAGCCGCTTGGTTACGGACGTGGACTTGGTGTTGCCCAACGACCCGGAAGTGCTCTTCCCGCTGGCGGAGGTGGAAAACCTTGTGCCGGAGCCCGCAGCCCAGCAGCCCCCTCTGGAGCTTTCCGGCATTCGCCAACTGGACGCCGGGCGGGCACAAGCTGAGGTGCTGCAGGGGTTGTTGCAAGTCTTGGAGCCCCTGGCTGGGGGCCGCGCCATTCTGGTTTTTCGCGAGGGCAACTTTTTGGGCTGGAGCGGGGTAGGTTTCCCCCCGGAGGCAGTACGCAGCTGGCATGGTTCCCTAGAGGCCTCCCCGGCCCTGAGCCGGGTCTCTCAAGGCCAGCCTCTCCTCCTCACGGCGGAAACCGATCCGGTGCTCGGGGGCTTGCTGAAGAACCCAGGGGTGGCCGTGCTGTTGGTACCCATGTCCTTGCGCGGCAAGGTGGTGGGTGCCCTGCTGGCCGAAGAAGGCAAGGGGGGCCTGGCGGTGGAGTGGATCCAGTTCCTCACCTACTTGGTGGGACTGCAGTTGGAAACCCTTGCCGTGCGGCCCACTGTCCCCACCCCTTCCTTGGCACCGGTGGAGGATCTGCGCCCGGCTGGGGAGGCGGTGGGTGAGGCGCCCCCCCCGTTTGCCGTAGAGGCCCCACCCCCGCTCACGTGGGACCAACCAGCCTCCGCTGGTCCTGCCCCCAGCCCGGAGCCAGCTGCCCGTGAGGGAGCGCAGCTTTCCAGGCCGGGGGTGGATGCCTCAGCCACCCAACGGGTGGAGGTTGCACCGGTGGCCCCTCCCCGCTCCCCCGAGGAGGAGCGCCGGCACGAAGAGGCGCGCCGATTCGCCCGGCTTTTAGTCTCGGAGATCCGCCTGTACAACGAACAGGCGGTGCAGGAGGGCAAGGCCAACCGCGACATCTACGCGCGCCTCAAGGAGGACATTGACCGGTCGCGGGAGATGTACGAACAGCGAATCCCCGCCGAGGTGCGGGCGGTATCGGATTATTTTTACGAGGAACTGGTGCGCACCTTGGCCGATGGCGACCCGGACGCCTTGGGTTTGTAAGCTCCTTTTCCTTTCGTTGGCGCTCTTCTTGCCAGCCTGCGCCAAGCAGGCGCCATCCCCCACACTAGCCGAAGCCTTGGCTGTGGACGGTAGCCCCGCCCGCAGGGCCAAAGCGTACCTGGAGGTAGCCCTCGCTGGTCCTGCCCAGGAGCGACGGGACGCGGCGCTCCTGTGGGGGCTGTACGCCTGCGAGGCGGGTTCGCCGACGGCGGCAGCCCGCGCCTTTTCTTTGGCCCAGCCCTCAGGGGGGCTGGCGGTGTTGGCCGCGCGCCGCCTGGAAGAGGCCTTGGTTCGTTTTCCCCCGCCTCCGCGTTTGCTGGCCGACCTCCAAAAAGCTTCTTGGCTTTCCTCCGAAGCCTGGGAACGGTTGGTTCTGGAAACCTCCGAGGCGCTGTTGCGCCAGGGAAACGCCGCCGCGGCCCAAGAGCTGTTGGCGAAGGCAGACAGCTTCTCAGCAAAAAACCGTCCGCGGGCGTTGCTCCTCGCCTCCAGGCTGGGAGCCGCGTGGTCCTTGCCAGAGCAGCAGCGGTTGCTCCTGACCGCACCGCGGGAGTTCCTCAGCGCTTTTCCCCAGCAACGATGGCGGGATCTCGCCCAGGAGTTCGGGAGGCAGGAGTGGGAGCAGCTGGCGCAGGCCTTTTTGGCCAGCGGTGAACCCGCCCTGGCGCTGGAGGCGGCCAGGCGGGCGGGAACGGGTGCGGCGGAAGTGGCGGCTCGGGCCGCCATTGCCTTACGGCGACCGCAGGAGGCGCGCCGCTGGGCAGAGGCCTTACCACGGGCTCTGGCAGCGCGCCACCTGCTCTTGGCGCAGGCACTACGGCAGCAGGCCTGGGGAGCCAACGGTGCGGTGCGGGTACAGTTTTTTGCCCAAATGGTGGAAGCAGCGCGAGCAGCGGCAGGCCTTGCCGAGGGTGCGCAGAAAGCGGAAGCCCAGCTGCTGTGGGCGGAGGCCTTGGTGGAAACGGGGGTATTGGGGGAGGTCCCGGCGCTGTTGGCCGCCAGCGCTCCCCACAAGCCGCCCCGCTGGGAGTGGGTGGCGCGGCGAGCCCTGCGCGCCTTTGCCCTCCGGGGTCAGAGCTTGGCGTTGCCAGCCGAGGTTGCAGGCCCGCGCCTTTCGCGCCTGGCTCATTTTTGGTCGGCCTGGTCCGCCTGGCGGCGCGGGCAGCCTGAAGCGCTGCAGCAATTGGCTTCCTCCGGCCATCCGGACTTACCTGCTCGCTGGGCCGCGCGACTCACAAATCGGCCCCTGCGGTGGCAACCCCTCCAGGACCAGCCGGTGCCGGCGCAGCCGCCTGCTTGGGCCGCATGGCTTATGGCCGCTGGCAGGGTGGCCGACGTGGTGCTGGCTTGGCGAGCCGAGCTGGAACGAGGCGAGGGGTCTTCTGCCGATTGGTTGGGGCTCATCCGGTTGGCCCAGTACCCACCCTTGGATACCATCCCAATCCTGCTGCGGGCGGAGCCGCGGCTTTTGGCCGGGCCCTGGTCTGCCGTGCCTAGGGCCTTGTTGGCGCAGTACTTGCCCTTGCCCTATCGGGCCGAGCTGGAAGCGGCGGCAGGGGCCCAGCAAATCCCCCCTTGGTTGCTGGCGGCGCTGGTGCGGCAAGAGTCAGCCTTCAACCCCAGGGCTCGTTCGGCGAAGGGGGCTTTAGGTTTGGCCCAGCTGTTGCCCGCCACCGCTGGTCTCCCGCCCGCGGTGCTCCTGGAGCCGGCGGCCAACTTGCGCGCTGGGGCGGCACACTTGCGTGCCCTCCTCAATCGCTACGGGGGCGCCTGGGAACCGGCGCTGGCGGCGTACAACGCCGGGGAGGGGCGCATTGGGCCGGCTTGGGAACGGACGGGGCGGCGGGAGGGTCCGCTTTTTGTGGAGGCCCTGGAGCTGCCGGAAACCTGGGACTACGTCCACCGAGTGCTGCTGTTCGCCGAGGGTTACCGGCTCCTCTACTGGCCGCAGCAGGCGGAAACGTAAAAGGGGGGACTATGGACCGCATCCACTTGCAAACCAACCGAAGGCGTGAGCTGGTGGATATTACCGCCTTTGTGAACCAGGCGGTGGGCGCCTCCGGCGTGGAGGAAGGCCTTTGCCTGGTCTACGTACCCCACACCACGGCGGGGGTGCTCATCAACGAAGGCGCGGATCCAGCGGTGGGGGAGGACATCCTGAACGCCCTGGGGGCCCTGTTGCCAGCGATAACCTTTCGCCATCGGGAGGGCAACGCCGACGCCCACGTCTTGGCAAGCCTCCTGAACTCTTCGGTGGTGGTGCCCATCGCTGAAAGCGCCCTTCAGTTGGGCACCTGGCAAGCCATCTTCTTCGTAGAGCTGGACGGTCCCCGGCGGCGAGAGGTGCGGGTGACCTGTTTGCGTGCCTAGAGGCCCAAGGCGGTTACCGCCTGCTGGTACAACCCCTCCAGACGCGCCCCCCGAACGGCGGTAGAAAAACCGGCCTCCACCCGTGCTCGCCCCGCTTGGCCCAAGCGTTGGGCCAGCTCCCGGTCTTTTAGCAGTCGCACCATGGCTGCGGCCAGGGTGGCCAGGTCCCGCGGCGGCACCAGCAACCCGCAAACCCCATCCACCACCAGCTCGGGATTACCACCCACCGCGGTGGCCACCACCGGCTTGGCCAGGGCCAGGGCCTCGCGGATCGTGCCGGTGATCCCCGTTCCTGCCCAGGAGGGATCCACCACCAGGTCACAAGCTGCCAGGACGTGGGGCATGTCGCGGCGGGCCAGGGTGGCATGGACTCCCCCGCGAAGGCCCAGGCTTGCGGCAAAGTCCACCACTTCCCCAGCTTGCGCGGGGCTTCTGCAGCCCACCAGGAGCAGTTGGGCCTCGGGGATTTTCCTCCGCACCTCCACAAAAGCCGCCACCAGCTCCCGCCACCCCTTCCAATCGCGAATCCCCACGTGCCCCACCAAGGGTGCCGCCGAGGGGATTCCCAGCTCCTGCCGTACCCGCAGCCCGTCCACCCGTTCCGGGTGGAACCTTTCGGTGTCCACGCCGGCGTAAACGGTGACCACCTTGTCCTCGGGCAGGCCGGTAGAGGCCAGGACCACGCGACGGATGGCCTCGCATACGGCCACCACCTTGGTCACCCGGCGGGAGCGGTACTTCCAGCGGGAGAAAAAGCCCACTGGAAAAGTAACTCCCCGGTTGACGAAGAGGGCATAGCGCGCGCCCAGCCAGGTGGCAGCCAGAGATACCGCGTGGGCAATGCCTTTGTGCACGTGTACCACCTGCAGCCGGTGCTCCCGCGCCAGGCGGGCGAAGGCCCGAACCGAAGGCCAGTCGGCCTCATGGCGCAACGGGAGGGGCGTGTAAGCCACCTTGGATCCCTGCAGCTCTTCCACCAGGAGCGGGTCGGGGCGGGTCACCACCATCACCTCATGCCCGCGTCGCGCCATTTCACGGGCGGCTTCCAGCATTTGCCGCACCGAGCCAGTGGCCAGGGAGGTTTTCTCCAGTACCTGGGCGATCCGCAACGGCATAGGCAGCAAAAGGGGGCGGCCGCAGCCGCCCCCAAAAGGTGGCCTGGGTTAGAGCTCCGCCTTGGGCGGGGCCGGTTCTTCGGGCGCCCCTGCTCGACCCAGGGGTACGAAGATCAGGTAGAGGGCGATAACGGCAACAAAGAGGACCGCCAGGAACCCAGGCGCATGCCAACCGGTGATCCACTCGCCTAGGTTGTAGAACGGCTTGTCACGGAAAAACACCATGGCGGCCACCACCAGACCCATCAACGCTTCACCGGCGATGAGTCCTGAAGCCGCGAGAACCCCAGCGTTCTCCACCCGCGTCTTCTGCGCCTCGTTGTAGCCTCGCTTGGCCACCATCTTATCCACCACCGCACGGATGAGACCCCCGACAAAAATGGCAAAGGTGGTTTCCAGCGGCAAGTACATCCCCACGGAAAAGAGCATGGGGCTCCTCACCTTCACCAGGATGAGGGAAAACCCCATGACGATCCCCACCAGCACCAGCGGCCAGGCCATCTCCCCGCCCACAATGCCCTGGGAAAGGGTGGCCATGAGCCCTGCCTGTGGAGCAGCCAGGGCTTTATCCCCGAACCCAGACCCGCCCTGCTTGATATTGGAAAAGTGGAGCACGTAGAGGGGGAAGAAGAGGAGCAGGCCTGCCACCACCACGCCGATGATGTCGCCTACTTGCATCTTCCACGGGGTCCCGCCCAGGATGTGTCCCACTTTGAGATCCTGCAGCATCTCGCCGGCCACCGCGGCGGCGACACAGACCACGCTGGCCACGCCCAGGACAGCGGCCACGCCCTGCATGCCGGAAACGCCCACGATGACCATGGTCAACGCCGCCACGATGAGGGTGGCGAGGGTGAGGCCGGAGATGGGGTTGTTGGACGACCCGATCATACCCACCAAGTTCCCCGAGACGGCGGCAAAGAAGAAGCCGGTGACCAGCATCACCGCGGCGGCTGCCACGGCACCGCCGAGTTTTCCGGCAAAATAGTTGTACAGGATCACCATCAGCACGAACACGGCAAGCACGCCAAACAACACCACCTTGAAGTTGAGGTCTTTCTCTGTGCGATCGGTGGTCTGCCCTGCACCGGCCGACTTTCTCAGGTCGGAAACCGAGCGGGCCAGACCAGCCTTCAGGTTTGCCCGCATCCGGTACAAGGTGTACCCAGCGCCCACCAACATGCCACCCACAGCGATGGGGCGCACGATGAACTTCCACAGCCGATCCGCCAACAGTGCCCAGGCGTGCTCCGAGCCCGCCGCCACACCCATGGAGGCGGCAAAGCCTTCCATCATGGACGGGCCGAAGAAGAACACCAAAAGGGGCACGAAAAGGCCCCAAGCCAAAAGTCCCCCAGCAAAGTTCAGGGAGGCCAAGGTGGGACCGATGATGTACCCCACTCCCATGTAGGCGGGGCTCACGGCCGGCGCGGAAATGGTGGAGACCCCACCTAGCCCCTTAACCGTGAAGGCATCCTTTTGAAAGCCGAGGCGGATCAGGCTCTTGCCCGCTTCACCCACTTTCAAGAAAAACTCGTTGGACGCGCGAAACACGCCAAAGTCCCCGAGGAACTTGATGAGGGCGCCCACACCCATGGCCTTGAAGAGCTGCGCGGCCGACTCGGCGCCACGCTGACCCGCCTTGTGGATTTCCGCCGCCGCCTGGGATTCCGGGAAGGGCAGCTCCGGATCCTCCACCATGACCCTTCGCAGCATGGTGACGAAGAGCACCCCGAGGATACCCCCCACGATCATGAGGGCGGTGGCGAGGAAGTAGTCCTTGGGGGTGTTGAAGGGCCACAGGCCAAGGATGACAAAGGCGGGGATGGTGAAGATGGCCCCCGCCGCCACCGACTCGCCGATGGACCCCACCGTACGGGCAAAGTTTTCCTCCAGAAGGGATCCCCTCATGAGGCGGAGCACGGCCATGGAGATGACCGCCGCAGGATAGGTGGCGGCGATGGTCATGCCGGCCTTCAAGCCCAGGTAGGCGTTGGCCGCTCCCAAGACCACGCTCATCACCAAGCCCAAAAAAAGTGCCCGCCCAGTAAACTCGCTCATGGTCTCGTGGGCGGGCACGTACGGGGTGAAGCGCTTCTCGCTCATATCACGCCTCCGTTTCTCGCCACAGTTTCCCCGCGGGTGCCCGTGGCGGTCATGATCTTGCGGCATTCTACAGGAGCGGAAACGGTGCCGGTCAACCCCCTGGCGGCACCAGTTGGCCCGCACACCTATGCGTGTACTATGCAGAGATTTTTGAACAGGGTATGATAAAACTTGACAACATCATACGCAGAAACTAAATTGGAGGGGAAGCCGATGACGGCTTCAAGGAGCGGATCATGGCAACGACCAAGTACACCATTAAGGCGCAGGAAGCCCTGCAGGCTTGTTATGACGGGGCGCGAAATCGGGGCAATCCGGAGGTCATCCCCACCCACCTGTTG
>JANXCP010000070.1 GCA_025060245.1 Thermoanaerobaculum sp.
CACTGGGTCCTCGGTAAGCTTGAAGTATCCCAACTGATTGACCTTAAACACCGACCGCTTGAAGGTGGTCATGTCCATCCAGTCCCCTTCAAAGAGGCGGAACTCCCGTCGCAAAACCCGGTCCTGGGTCTTGGTGTTGCCCAGAAACTCCAGCCGCCCCAAGCGCCAGCGGTCCCCCTCGTAGACGTGAACCACCACATCCACCTCGTCCTCGGTACCCGGCCGCGTCAGCAGCACCTGGTTGGTGTACGCGTAAATGTAACCCCGCGAATGGTAGAGGGTGCGAACCGCTTCGTTCCCCGCCTCCACCTGCGAGTAGTTGTACACGCCGCCAAACTTCAGCTCGTAGAACTTGCGCAACTGGTCGTGGGGGAACACCGTGGCCCCGTCAATCTTTAGTGAGGCGATCCTGTACTGGCGGCCTTCTTGGATAGGAATGGTCACAACGGTGGTGAACTTCTTCTTTGCCTGGGTTGGCGCATCGGGGTGTTTGGCCACCAGCTCCACCCTTGGCTCGCCCACCACCACATCCTTGTAGCCATGGTTCAGGTAAAGCTTTTTCAGGTTTTCCGAATCTTCCCCCCAGTGCTCCTGATTCCAAATGATCTTCTTTCCCCACGGGCGGATGAAGCTGCGCTCCTTGATCTTCTTCATGGCCCGGCGCAGCCTGGCATCGGAGAACACCTGGTTGCCCTCAAACCGGATCTCGCCAATGCGAACTTTCGCCCCCTCGTCTATGCGGAACGTCACCTTCACCTGGTTGGCCCCCGAAGGCTCCAAGACCGGCTCCACGCTGGCCGAAAGGTACCCTTCCTTGGCGTATTCCTCTAAAACGGTGCGGCGAATCCGGTTGAGCTCCGATTGTCGCAGCGGCACGTTGCGGCGGAGGGAAATTCCGGCGGTGTCCAGCTTTTCTTTCAGGGTTGAGGTGGAGATCTTCTTGTTGCCTTGGAAATCGTACTCGCTCACCTTAGCCCGTTCTTTCACCGTTACCACGATCCGAACGGTCCCGTCGGGCAGATCCTCAACCTCCACCCGCAGGTCCTCCACCAAACCAGATTCCCAAAAGCGGTGAAAGTTCCTGGCCAGGGCCTGCTCATCCAAAGGATCGCCCGCCGCCACGCCCAGGTAGTATTCCACGGTCTCAACGGTAATGGTGGTGCCCCCTTCCACCCGCACCTCTTTGACCACCGGTGCTTCCCCCCATGCGAAAGAGGCGAGGAGGAAGAGAATTCCGCTTGCCTTCATGCGCCGCACAGCTCCTCCCGCACTGCCTCAACGACGAGGTTTGCCCCCTCCACCCGCACCACCAAAGGTTCGTGGGGTTGGGGGCGACGACCAACAAGGAAATCGGAAACGGCGTCCTCCACGTAGCGTTGCACCGCCCGACGTAGGGGACGGGCCCCCAGGCCGGGTTGGACCCCCACCTGCGCCACCAGCCAGCTGGCCACTTCCCCTTCCACCTTGAGCAGAAGCCCTTGCGAAGCCAAGTGCTCGGTCAAGTCCCGCAAGAGCAGCGCCGCCACCTGACGCAGGTGCTCCTCGTTGAGGGGGTGGAACACCACCACGTCATCCAAACGGTTCAAGAACTCCGGCGGGAAGTACCGCTGCAGTTCCAACAGAACCGTTTCCCGTACCTGCTCGTAGGACACCAAAGAGGAACCGGGGCCAAAACCCAAAGGGGCAGAAGACGCCAGCTGGCGGCTGCCCAAATTTGAGGTCATGATGATGAGGGTATTCTTGAAGTTCACGTGATCGCCAAAGGCATCGGTAAGTGCTCCATCTTCAAGGACTTGCAGCAATAAGTGCACCACCTCGGGGTGGGCCTTCTCAATCTCGTCAAACAGCACCACCGAATAGGGTTTTTGCCGCACTCGTTCCGTCAACTGGCCTCCCTCCTCGTACCCCACGTACCCCGGTGGAGAACCGATGAGCCGGGAAACCGTGTGCTTTTCCATGTACTCCGACATATCAAAACGCAGGAGGGCCTTTTCCGAATGGAAAAGGAAGCGGGCGAGCTGGCGGGCCACCTCGGTTTTTCCAACTCCGGAAGGGCCGAGGAAGAGGAAGGAGCCAATGGGCCGCTGACCGCGCGACACCCCCAGTCGCGCCCGGCGAATGGCGCGAGCGATGGCCGCCACTGCTTCTTCCTGGCCCACGATCCGCTCGCCCAGGATCTTCTCCATCCCCGCCAGCCGTTCCGCTTCTTCCCGGCGCAGCTCCGTCACCGGCACCCCACTCCAGGAAGCCACCACCTCTTCCACGTCCGCCACCGTCACCGGGTGTGCCGGGGCATCCTGGGGCACGGCCTGGGTGAGCCTCTTGACCTCCGCTCGCACCTGCCCTTCCCGCTCGCGCAACGCCACCGCCCCGGCAAAATCCTTGTTGGCGATGGCCCGCCGCAGTTCCCGCGACAGGCGTGCCGCCTCGGCTTGTAAGGCGCGCACTTGCTCGCTGGTGGCAGCACGGCGCAGCTTCACCCGGGCGCCGGCTTCATCCAGCACGTCAATGGCCTTGTCGGGGAAGAACCGGTCGGTGATGAAGCGGCCAGAAAGTCGCACCGCGGCCTGCAGCACCTCCGGCGGGTACACCACATGGTGGTAGCGCTCGTACCGCTCCTTGATCCCGTCCAGAATGCGCACCGTGGTCTCCTCGTCCGGAGGGTGGACCACCACCGGCTGAAAACGCCGCGACAGGGAACGGTCCTTTTCAATGTACTTGCGGTACTCCTTGAGGGTCGTGGCGCCGATGCAGGTAATCTCGCCGCGAGACAGGGCCGGCTTGAGGATGTTCGCCGCATCTAACGACCCCTCCGCCGAGCCCGCACCGATGAGGACGTGAAGCTCGTCAATGAAGATGATGATCTCCGGGTTTTCTTTGAGCTCTTTGAGGATGGCCTTGAGCCGTTCCTCAAACTGGCCGCGGTACTTGGTGCCCGCCACCACCAGCGTCAGGTCCAGAGCGAAGATCCGCCGATCGGCGAGCTGCACCGGTACCCGGCCGGAAACAATGCGCTGCGCCAAGCCCTCCACGATGGCGGTTTTCCCCACCCCTGGCTCGCCCAAAAGGATCGGGTTGTTCTTGGAACGGCGCAAAAGGATCTGCACCACCCGATCCACCTCTGCCTCGCGTCCCACCAAAGGGTCAAAGGAGCCTGAGGCGGCGAATTCGTTGAGATCGCGAGCAAACTCGGTCAACGCCGAAAGTTCTTTTTTCCCTTTCCGGTTTTCCCGTTCCTGGGTAATTTCCGCCAGCTCCTCCCGCGCCGCAAACAGGGTAATGCCGTGGGCGTGGAGCATGCGCGCCGCAAGGCAGGTCTCCAAACGCAAGATGCCAAGGAAAATGTGCTCGTTCCCCACCCCCAACTGGCCCGCCACCTCCGCCTCGTGAGCCGCCAACAAGAGGATCCGCCGGCTTTCCTCGGCCAGAGGAAGGTCACCGGCCGCTGCCACTTCCCGCCGTCCCCCCCCGCTTAACTCGTGTTGCAACGCCCGCCCGTCCACGCCAAAACGCTGCAGCAGCTGCTCCACCACCTCGTCCGCCTCGCGCAAGAGCCCTAGCAAGAGGTGCTCCGATTCAATGGCGGCAGAGCCCGCCCGAGCCGCCTCGTAGCGGGCAAAGAACAGCGTGCGGCGGGCGCGGTCGGTAAAGTTCTCCAGCATTACACCTTACTCTCTGGCAGGAGCCGGACCACCCGGTGGCAGTTCCTCGCCAGAGCCTCGTTATGTGTGACGATAACACTGGTGAGGCCGTCCCTCAAATGCAGGGTGGCCAGGAGTTGGAATAGCCCCCTGGCGTTCTCCGCGTCCAAATTTCCCGTGGGCTCATCGGCTAACAGCAGCCGTGGTCGGGCCACCAGCGCCCGCGCCACCGCTCCCCGTTGCTGCTCACCCCCCGACAGCTCATCGGGGAAGTGGCGCGCGCGGTGGAGCAAGCCCACCTCCGCCAACAACTCCCGCGCCCGAACCAGGGCTGTTGACTTGGCTTCCCCGGCCAACAGCAAGGGCATGGCCACGTTTTCCTCCAGGTTGAAATCACCCAAGAGGAGGTGATGCTGGAACACAAAACCTAAGAAGCGGTTGCGCAGCCGCGCCCGTTCTTCCTGCCCCAACCCCCCCACGTTTTGGCCAAACAACGTGATCTCCCCTGCGTCTGGGTGGTCCAGCAAACCCAAAAGGTACAGGAGGGTAGTCTTGCCAACCCCGGAAGGACCCACCACCGCCACCATCTCCCCCTCCTGCACCGTGAGGGAAAAGCCTCGCAGCACCTCCACCCGCCGGGGGCCTGCCCCATAGCCCTTCCACAGATCCTTGGCCACCACCAACGGCTCACTCACGGCGCAAACCCTCCAGGACCGAGCGGCGGGCCGCGGCGCGGGCGGGGGAGCTGGTGGCGGCCCATGCTGCCACCATCGTCACCCCCATGACCAGGGCCAAGTGCTCTGGAAGGACGGCAAAGGGCACGTGGTTGAGGGCAAAAACCCCCCGCGGCAGGGGTAGGGCTTGGGTGCGATGCAGGAGCGCGGCCAACCCCCAACCGAAAGCACACCCGGCCAAGCCGGCGCCGGCACCAATGGCAAGCCCCAAGGTGCGGAAGAGCTGCGCGATTCCCCGCGGCGGCAGCCCCATGGCCTGCAAAATGGCCGCGTCCGCACGCTTTTCCGCGGCCAACATGGTGAGGTTGCAGAGCAAGTTGAGACTGGCCACCACCACGATGAGGGCCACACCCAAACCGATCAAGAGCTTCTCCAAAGCCAGCGCCGCCAACAGGGGGCGGTTGAGCTCTCGGAAGGAACGCAAAACCACACCAGCAGGCAAAGGTCCCAGCCGTTCGGTCACCACCAGCGGGTCCAAAGGGGGCGGTACCGCAACCTGCACTTCTTCCCGCCCACTCCCCCCCAATAGCAACTCCCCCACCGCCGTGGGTACGCGCAAGCTCCCGGGCGAGCTCTTGCTCGCCCCTTCCACCACCCGCTCCACCCGCACTCGCACCTGCCGGGGTGTGGGGCCCAGGGGCGAAAGGAGGGGAACCGGTGTCAAAAGGTCCACCTCGCTACCCACCCCAACCCCCCCCATTGCCGCCCGAACCCGGTCCACCTCTACCCCAAAAAGCCCCGCCACCACCTCCACCTCCACCGGCGTGGCCTCACCCAGCGTGCTCATCCACGCTACCCCCCGCTCCACCTTGCAAAAGCGCAGCTGCGGGTGGGCCTGGGTGAGTTGGTCCAACCATGGTCCCGCGGGAAGCCGTTTGCCTTGGGCAGGCAGCAGCAAGGCATGGGGTCCAGTTCCCTTAAGCTCGCGGCGAACAGTGGACTGAAAACCCTCCAAAAGGGCTAGGGTCAGCACCAAGGCCATGGCGCCCAGGGCCAGGGAAACGAAAGAAATGGCGCTGACCACCGCCACCTGGGTGCGGCGGGCCAACCCCAATAGGTACCGGGGGACCAGAAACAGCAGGAACTGCACGTTGCCAAGGCTACCATGGGTAGGCCAGGGAAAATCCCTCCGCGGAGCTGGGGGGCAAGCGGCCACTTAAGCCTTTGGCTTTGCGTATTCCGGGCTCCACGGCCCACCCCGCGCCGGGGTCGTTTACACCCGTTGCCGCTCACGTCTCCCGGGGACGCAAGAGGGGAAAGAGGATGACATCCCGGATGGAGTGGGAGTTGGTGAACAGCATCACCAACCGATCAATCCCAATGCCCTCCCCAGCCGTGGGCGGCATCCCATGCTCCAAGCACAGGAGAAAGTCCTCATCCACCACGCCGCCACCCCGCCGGGCCTGCTCCTCAAAGCGAGCCCGCTGATCATCCGGGTCATTGAGCTCGGAAAAGGCGTTCGCCACTTCCATTCCGCCCAAATACAGCTCAAAGCGCTCGGTCAGCTCCGGCTCACCGGCCTTCCTCTTGGCCAAGGGCGAGATGTCCGCGGGAAAGTCGGTGATGAAGGTGGGATCCTGCAAGGACTCTTCGGCCACCCGTTCAAAGATCTCCGCCAACAGCTTGCCCGTTGGGAGGGCGCTTGCCCCCTCCACCCCCAAACGCGCCGCCTGCCGCTCCAGCCCCAGCCGGTCGTTGAGGTCCTCGGGGGGAATTGGCGACAAGCGCAGCACCGCTTCCCGCATACTCCACCGCGGCCAGGGAGGGGTGAGATCCAGGGTTCGGTCCCCCCAAAGCAGGCGGGTGCTGCCCAGCACCGCCCGTGCCACCTGGATCAGCATGGCCTCGGTTAGCTCCATCAGGTCCTCGTAGGAGGCGTAAGCCCAATAGAACTCCAGCATCGTGAATTCGGGGTTGTGCTGGGTGGAGATTCCCTCGTTACGAAAGTTGCGGTTGATCTCGTACACCCGCTCGAACCCGCCGGCCACCAGCCTTTTGAGGTACAGCTCGGGGGCGATGCGCAAGTACAGCGTCATGTCCAGGGCGTTGTGGTGGGTAACAAAGGGGCGCGCCGTGGCGCCGCCAGGGATGGGATGCATCATGGGTGTTTCCACTTCCAAGAACCCCCGGTCGTCAAGAAAACGGCGAATTTCCTGGATGATGCGCGTGCGTAGGAGAAACACCCGGCGCGAATCGGGGTTGGTGTACAGGTCTAGGTAGCGTTGCCGCGCCCGCAGTTCCCGGTCAGCCAGACCGTGCCACTTCTCCGGCCAGGGTGCCAGGGCCTTCGCCAACACCCGTACCAGCTCCGCGCGGACGGTGAGCTCACCGGTACGGGTGCGGAACAGCACCCCCTCCGCTCCCCAAAAATCCCCTAGGTCCAAGGTTTCCAGCAGGGCGAACCCCGCCTCGCCCAGCACATCCTGGCGCAAGTACACCTGCAGCTTGCCGTCGCCATCGGAGAGGTCCAGAAAGGCTGCCTTGCCGTGGCGGCGCACAGCCGTCACCCGACCCCCGACGCGAACACGGGGTTGTGCCGCCTCCAGTTGGGCTGCGTCCTGGTGGGCGAAACGGGCCGCCACCTCGCTGACCCGACCGTCCACCGGAAACCGTGCTGGGTACGGATCAACCCCGAGGCGACGCAACTGCTCCAACTTGGCCCGCCGGTGTGCACGGAGGATTTCAATAGGTTCCACTCCGCCCTCCCCTTCGCGCAGGCCGCGAAGTGGGAAATTCTACCAAGGCAAGGTAGGCACCCTGGCAGCAAAATCGGCTATCCTAGGCAGCCTATGGAGTTCACGCCCAAGGTTCTGGAATCATGCGCGGAACAGCTACGCGCTCGCTTTCCCCACCTTCCCATCGCCCTGGCAGTGGTTTCCGGCTCAGGGATCAACCTGGCCTTGCCCGGCGGGGACAAGCTGGCCGAGCTGTCATACCAAGAGGTGTTCCCCTTTCCCGTGCATCCCCTGTTGGGGCACCGACCTACCCTTTCCCTTTGGCGGGTTCACGGGCAGGGGGTGGTGCTGTTCCACGGGCGCTTCCACCTGTACCAGGGCTATTCGGCCGCTGAGGTGGCGGCCATTCCCCGCCTGGCAGCCCTCTGGGGCGCCTCCACCTACATCCTCACCAACGCCGCTGGTTCCCTTCATCCCCAGATCGCCCCTGGCTCCTTGGTGGTGCTCTCCGACCACCTCAATTTGCAGGGCGCAAATCCCTTGGTGGGCGAATGGGGCCGGTGGCGGGAACCGGTGTTTCCAGACATGAGCTTTGCCTACGACCCCCAGTTGCGCCAGTTGGCCCTTTCCCTGGCACGGGAGACGGGGTTTGCAGCCTGGGAGGGGGTGTACGCTGGCGTCCTCGGGCCTTCCTACGAGACCCCAGCGGAGGTGCGTATGCTGGGACAGCTGGGGGGCACGGTGGTGGGCATGTCCACCGTGCAGGAGGTGATCGCCGCGCGGCACATGGGCCTGCGCGTTTTGGGCCTCTCCTTGGTCACCAACTACGCTGCGGGGATTGCCGCACAGCCCCTGACCCACCAGGAGGTGCTGGAGGCGGGCGCCCTGGCCCAGGCAAAGTTGATCCGGCTCATCACCACCCTGGTGGAACGGCTGGTCCAACCGTGAAGGTCCATTCTTTTACCCTCGGCCCCTTTGCCGCCAACTGCGTGGTCTTGGAGAATCCGGGATCCTCGGAGGTCCTCCTGGTGGACCCGGGCTTTGAGGTGGAGCAGGTGCTAGCCTGGCTCGCCAAGGAACAAAAGAGCATCCACGCCGTGGTCCTCACCCACGCCCACTTGGACCACGCCTGGGGGTGCGCCACCGTGCAGGGGTCCTTTCCCGAACTGGTGGTGTGGGTGCACCGCCAAGACCTGCCGCTGTTGCAAAACCTGCCCATGCAAGCGCAAATGTTTGGCTTTCCTCCCCCAGCACCGGTGACGAAGGTGTCGTTCTTGGAGGACCAACAGATCCTCTGGCTGGGGGGGGAAAAAGTGGTAGTGCGCCACACCCCTGGGCACTCCCCCGGCCACGTCATCCTGGTGGGTGAGGACAGCGGGGCTCCCTGGGCCGTGGTCGGCGACGTGATCTTCGCCGGTTCAGTGGGCCGAACCGACCTATGGGGAGGATCCTGGGAGCAGCTTGAGGCTTCCATCCGCGGGGTGGTGTACCGCTTACCCGATCACACGGTGCTCTATCCGGGCCATGGGCCCACCACCACCGTCCGACAGGAACGCGTGCACAATCCTTTTGTCAGTGCCTTTTAACTTCCCTGCAGCAGCTGGTGAAGAGTCTTAAGGAGCATCTGGGCGGTGAAGGGTTTTTGCAAAAAGGCCACACGCCCCCGCGCCACCAGTTCGGCGGGTAATAGATCCGGACTGTGCCCGGAGGCAAAAATCACCGCCAAATGCGGGTCCTGTTGCAAGAGCTTTCGCCCCAGGTCAATACCGCTCATACCTGGCAACAGCACATCCACAATGGCCAGCTGAAAATGCCCTGGGACGAAGGTTTGCAAGGCCACCTCTGGAGCCTCAGCAGCAAACACACGAAAGCCCTCCATGACCAGCAAATCCCGCAACCCCTCCCGAACCGCCTGTTCGTCCTCCACCAACAAGACCGCGGTGCCCTCGCCTCCTCGGGCCATGTCTGGGGAAAGGTGGCTCTGGCTGCCCGCAGGTGGAGGGATCGCCGGCAGTCGTACCGTCACCGTGGTCCCCTGGCCCAGGCGGGAGTCCAACTGCAGCGTGCCGCCATGGGCCTCCACCGTCCGAAAGGCTGTCGTCAGTCCCAATCCCGAGCCTTGCCCCGCTGGCTTGGTGGTGAAAAAGGGTTCAAAGACCCGCGAAACCAGGGCGGGGTCAATGCCGACTCCCTGGTCTTGCACCTCCACCACTGCCCACCCCTCACGGGCAAAGGCCCGCACGCTCACCGGACCTCCCTGGGGCATGGCGTCGCGGGCGTTGGTCAAGAGGTTGAGGAAGGCCTGCTGCAACGTTGCTTCTTCCCCGGAAACGTAGAGGTCCGGCTCAACTTGCAGCGAAAACCGCCACTGGGGCCCAAAGGTGTGCGAGGCCAGTTCTACCGTTTCCTCCACCAACCGGGAAAGGGCAAGGGGAACCGGCCTCGCCAGCCCGGGCCGGGCAAAGGCGAGAATGCGCCGGACCACCTCCCCCCCGCGTTTGGCCAGCTCAGCCAGCCGCTGGACCCGCGGGGCGTGCTCGGCTGAAAGCTGCCTTCCCAAGAGCTCCGCCTCGGCCAGGATGCCCGCCAGCACGTTATTGAAATCATGGGCAATCCCACCTGCCAGCTCCCCCAGGGCCGCCAGCTTCTCACTGGCCGCCAGTCGCCTCTCCAACTCCTGCTGCTGGCGAACCAGTTGCAAGCGCTCCAGCTCCCTCCCCAGCCGCACTGCGTAAATTTCAAAGATCTGCTGTTCGGCCTGGGAAAAAGAGCGAGGCTTAGCATCCAGAAGCGCCAACACACCCCGCGGCTGCCCACTGCTGTCCAACAGCGGGTACCCGTAGTAGCACTCGGGCAGCAGATCCACAAACGTCGGTCGGCCAAAGGACTCTTGGTAACCTTGGGGAATCTCAACTCCTGCTTTGCGTTGTAAAACCTCGTGGCAGGGGGTGCCTACCAGGGACAACTGATCCCCCCGTACAGGGCCGTGGGCGCCCAGCACGCGCAAGGCGCCCCCCTCCACCTCGCCGGCGAACACCACCGGAGCGTCCAGAAACAAGGCCAGGGAGCTAACCGCCGCTTGAAAAACGTTTTCCCCAGGTAGGGCGACCACGGCACGGTAGGCGTTCTCAATCAACCTCCGCGCCTCTTCCGCGGCGGTATTGTCCACGATCATGCCTTGAACTGCCGGTCCCGAAGGTAAGAGCGTGCGGGCGCCAAACACCTCTACCGGAAAACGGGTGCCGTCTCGTTTCAGGGCGGTGAAGCTGTAGCGCACGGCGGGTATTTCGCCGGCAAAACGGCGACGTAGGTTTTCCGCCACCCGCGCACGATCTTCCGGTGCCACGAGATCTTGCACTCGCTTTTCTTGCATCACTTCCGCCGCACTGTAGCCAAACATCTCGGCCATTCGCGGGTTGCAGTAGAGGAAACGGTCCCCCTGAATGAGGTATACGCCCACCAAACTGTGTTCCACCAAGGTACGGTAACGCTCCTCGGAGGCCGCAAGGGCTTGTTGCGCTTGCTCCATTACCAATTCGGTGCGCCGCTGGCGGTAAAAAGCCACCCCCACCGTCACCCAAACCGCCAAGGACGTGAGCAGCCACAAAAGCCCCACCAGGGTCGCCAGGTTCAGTTGCCGAGCCTTCAACAGCTTCGTGAGAAAGTCTGTGGGAACATGGAACGTAAGCGTGCCCACCACGGCGCCAGGGGAAAAACCGGGGTGGCACCGCAAGCACCCACCCTGCGCCCGCACTAGTCCCATGGCCTGCAACCCATCGGAAAACTGCGCTCCCCAGGCCACCTGGAGCCGTTGCGCCGGCCCCCCAGCCAGTCGCCAGCGAGTCGGATCCCCTTCCTGGGGTGGTAACAAGCGCGCGTCCTCTACAGTGGGAATGGGCAACAGGTGGGCCTCTTGCGGACCCCCCTCAAAGCCTTGACGGCGGTACAAGGCCTCCAACTGCTGAACCCATTGACTGTAGGCCAGGGATGCCGCATGCTCCACGCTGCGCCGCAGGGTAAACTCAACGTACTCTGCGCCCTGCCAATAACCGGCGAGAGCCCCCACCAGGAGGACTGCCTCCACGGCCATGGCAACGCGCAGGAGCGTCCCGCTTCCCCGCTGCCCTACGGGGTTCATACCTCATCATAGCGCAGAGAACCCAAAGGGTCCGGGGAACGTTTGCACCGTTGATGGGAGGAGCCATGAGGCGGGTCCTGCTGCTTGTGGCATTTGTTTACGGTGCCGACCTCTACGCCGCCCAAAGGACCCTCAACCTGAGCCAGCCGGCGGAGGGCTTGGCGGAGGTGGTGGTGGACGTCCCGGTGGGGGATGTGACCGTCACCGGTTGCCAGTGCAACCAAATCACCGCCGTGGTGGTAATTTCCGGCAAGCGGTGGCAGTTGGAAGAGCAGGATTTGGTAGCAACTGTGAAAGGCCAGTCCCTGCAGCTTTCGGTCAAATCTCAGGGGCGGGAAGGGAAAAAGCTGAGCGCCGACTGGAGCGTCAAGTTGCCGCACCATTTGGCGGTGGTTGTCACCGCCGGTGTCAGCGACGTGCAGCTCACAG
>JANXCP010000071.1 GCA_025060245.1 Thermoanaerobaculum sp.
ACCTAGGTTGGCCAAGCCGTAGTTACCACAAAGCAAGACCTTAGGAGCAAGAAGGTTTTTCACCGCCTTCATCCGGCGGTGATTTTAGCACGGAGCGCTCGTTCTACATCACGGACGGGGAAGGGAAAAGGCGCGGACGAGAAAAACTGCCATTTGGGCGCGTGTAACCGGATTTTGCGGGCAGTACTGTCCGCCCCCACAACCTGAGGTGATCCCCTCTGCAGCGAGGGCTTCAATCCAAGCGGCCGCCCAGTGGCCGGGGCAGGGAACGTCGCTGAAGACACCAGTGCAAGGTGGTGGGACGTAGCTGCTGCCGTACTTAGCTTTGAGGAGGAAGACCGCCATTTGCGCCCGGGTCACTGGGTTTTCGGGACAATACTTTCCACCCCCGCAGCCCGAGGTAATGCCTTCCGCGGCCAAGGCTTCAATCCAAGCGGCAGCCCAGTAGCTGGGGCAGGGAACGTCAGTGAAAACTCCCGTGCAGGCGGGAGGAGCGTAGCTACTGCCGTACTTCGCTTTCAGGAGGAACACCGCCATTTGGGCCCGGGTGATCTGGCTTTCGGGGCAGTAATTTCCCCCGCCGCAACCGCTGCTCACCCCGGCATCTTCGACCCCTTCTATGTAGGACCACGCCCAGTGGCTGTAGGGGACGTCCAAAAAAGTGTGGTACTGCACGCTGGCGCAAACCTTGTCCGTGGTGTAGATCTGCGCTCCATAGCCACGGCAGCAGGAAAAGTACATGACCGCCTGAGGGTCGGTGTGGTGGCCGAAAAAGAGCGTGTGCCCCAGCTCGTGGGTCATCATTTCCGCAAAGTTGGTGGGGCCAATACACTCAGCGCCGTTGTTCACCACCACGAAGGGGCCGAGGCTCCCACCGATGAACCCCGGGTACCAGGTTTGCCCGTCGTAGGTTTGAGGGGTGAGAGAGTAATAGGAGCCGCCGATGGCCAAGATTCCTTGACAGCCCGAGAGATCTCTGATCTGGTTGCACGGATCGTTAAACCAGACCTGGCCCCTGTAGTTACCCTGAGCGCAGTCCAAGGTGCGCGGTTGCACACCGCCGTAGTTTAGGTTTAGTTTCGCCGCGGAATAGTTCCGCCAGGCGGCGGTACCGCTTTGGACGGCGCCCACGCCGCCGTCGGCGAGCCCCGTCTGACCGGGTGTGGTGGCGGCCATGCTGAAGGAAAAACCGGTTTCAAAGCTGAACCAACGCACGGGTATTCCGTTGTTGTGGGTCATCCGCACGCAGTGGCCGGTTTGATGAGGTGCTTCACCCGCCACGGCCCGGTCTAGCTCGTAGGGCAAACCAACAATGGCGTTTTTCAGCTCCGCCAGGAGCTCCTCCTGGTAGTAAAGGCGTAGGAACGACGAAGGCTCACCTTGGATGACCGCCACCTCCTGCGCTTCTGGAACAGGGACGAAGGTCTTTTTTTCTGCCCGAAAGACCCCTAGGGCCGCAATGGCAGGCTGCCAGAAGCCTTCGGGTAAGGATCCGAGGAAGAGGAGGTAGCGGTCGCCAACGGTGAAGCGGGGAAAGCCGGCCACGGCCAGTGCCACCTCCCCGTTGCTTCCCCCCGGCAGTTGAATGCGGACGGCATCGCCTACCTGGCCCTTGAGGATGATTTCCGGTGACGCCAGCACCCAGGTGGTAAAAGCTGGCCCCGGCAACTGTTTCTGAATGAGGAACACACCCACAAGCTCGCTGGTTCGCGCCAGCTGGCCCAGGTCGGGCGGAAGAGCCACAGAAGTGGCCCAAACTGAGCTGGCGCCGAGGTACAGGAGAGCTAGAGCACAGGGCTGACCTCTCATACCCCTCATTTGCCACCTCGGGGAGATCTCGTCAAGCCAAGCCGGTGATGAGCGTCACAAAAAAGCAGGCCCGAAGGCCGGCTTGGGCGCCCGCCCCCAAGGACTCAGTTCGGCCAGTGAAGGCCTAAAGCTTTTGCCAGGAACACCGCCATTTGGCCCCGGGTCACGGGGTTGTTGGGGCAGTAGTTACCACCGCCGCAACCACTGGTGATACCGGAAGCGACCAAGGCTTCCACGTATTGGAAAAAGGGATGGGCGGCGGGCACGTCGCCAAAGGTCGGGGTGGCCGGGGCAGGGCTCACCGTTAGCTGGTAACGAACGTTGAAAGCGGAAAAGGACAAGTCCGAGGTGGCACTCGACAGATTTACCTCAAGAGCGTAGCGCTTATTAAGATTGTCGACAATGAGGTTGTAAGGGGTTAGGTCAAATCCGAAGAAAGTGCACCCTGGCGTGCCGGAAGAAATGGGACCACCGTGGGAAAGAGCGGAAGTTCCTGAGGCAACGATGACGAACGCATATAAATCCGCCGACGCATTTTGGTCACATCCAAAAACGTCGAAACGAACCAGCCGGACGCCGGTTGGCAAGGAGAGGCTGGCGTTAAACCAGGGATGGGTACCCCCTGTCCGGTACCTAAAAGTCCCCGACAGGAAGGAATAAGTGGTGGAAGAATCGATGGGAACGAACTGGTACGCGTGTACCTGACGAATGCTAGAGCTACTAGTGCCCCAGGCGGGGTTCGGGTTTGTTTGCGGGTTGTACTGCGGACCCTGGGGCAAGTCTACTGCCCAACCGGTAGAAGTGTTGGGATCCGGGCGCAGGGGAACAGCATTCTCACCAGCCCAGGCAGTGGCTGTGAAGAACGCGGCAAAAAAAACAGGCTTCAAAACACATTGAAGTTTCATTTGCTACCCTCCTTAGCGTTTTTCTTGTTTTTTGACTGTTCATTTCCCCCAGACCACATCCCCCTAATTTCGGAGGATTTCGGGGCTCCGGAGTGCCCACCTTTGGGTGCTGATGCCACTCAGTTCGGCAGGTGGAACAAATATGACCTTGCTGATGGTGAAAGAAACCGTCAACACTTTGAGAGGTGGATTTGGCAATCCTTGTGAGGAACCGAATCCCTTCAGCACCGGCTTTTCGCAAAAGTTCCGTCACCGTGGTCACAGAGCAAAGCTGAACAAGGTAAGTTGGCAGGGCAGACCCGCTGGCCCTTTCTCCCCTTGGATTACCGCGCCTGGTCATGGGTGTGGCTCCTACTTTTGCACTCCATTCTTAGTTTAAGTTAATTCTCGCTCGGCAGCCTTGTCAAGGGCCCACGCGGCTCGGTTAGGTGTCAAACGGTTCCAGGAGCAGCTTGTCGGTACATGCGCTCAGGAAGATCCCAGGGTG
This sequence comes from Thermoanaerobaculum sp., assembly GCA_025060245.1. Lineage (GTDB taxonomy): Bacteria > Acidobacteriota > Thermoanaerobaculia > Thermoanaerobaculales > Thermoanaerobaculaceae > Thermoanaerobaculum. The sequence continues at coordinate 3,202 of JANXCP010000071.1, forward strand.
GGGCCGCCGGGGCGCTGACTCGGGGCCAAGAAGCGAGCAGCGCACTCCAAGCGCGTGGTTTCCGGGTCCTCGATTTGTCTTCTCCGGCAAAGCTCACCGAGATTTCGTGTTAGGGCGCAACTGGTCGGTCGTTTCCTTGGGAAGGCACCGCGTTTTGGACTGAGCAAGGGATGCCGGGCTGTGCCACCAGGCCAAAAAGCTTTAAACTGTTCGTGATCTTTGGGAGGAGCATGAAGGCTTACAACGTGGTTCGGGTCTTTGCATTTCAGTTGCTTTGGGTTTTGCCACTGCAGGCGGCGGACCCGTTAGCTGACGGGATCAGGGCCTATGAGGCTGGCCAACACCGCCGAGCCTTTGAGCTTTGGAAGCCCCTCGCGGCGTCGGGTCATCCGGAGGCGCAGTACTACCTAGGGGTGCTCTTTGACCGTGGGGAGGGGGTTGCCGAGGATGCGGAGGTGGCGGTGGCCTGGTGGCGCAAAGCGGCGGAGCTGGGGCACGCGAGGGCACAGCACAACTTGGGCATTGCGTACCTCAAAGGCCGTGGGGTGAAAAAGGACCCGATGGTCGCCCGCCAATGGATGACCAGATCGGCTCGCCAAGGCTACGCCCCGGCGCAGTTTGCCTTGGGGCTTTTCTTTGCCGAAGGGATCGGCGGCGAAAAGGACCTCTCGCAGGCCCGGGTGTGGTGGGAGCAAGCGGCGGAGCAAGGCGAGGTTCCCGCCATGACCGCCTTGGGAACCCTCTACGCGATGGGCGACGGAAAAGGTAACCGCGACGTGCCACGGGCGGTTCATTGGCTACGCAAGGCCGGCCAGGCTGGCGACCCCGAAGCGGTTTATCGGCTGGCCCAACTCAACCCAGCGCGGGGGGTGGATCCCAGCACCCCGGAAGGTATCCAAGCGGTGCGGCAGGCAGCAATGCTGGGGTACCCCGAAGCGCAATACGAGCTGGCCTCGGCCCTGGCTGCCGGCCGGGTGGTCAAGCAGGACCAGGCGGAAGCGGCCCGGTGGCTGGAGCGGGCGGCAAACCAAGGCCATGCAAGGGCAGCCTTTGATTTGGCCATCATGCTGCGAGATGGGCTCGGGGTGGCGATGGACCACAAACGATCGTCGCAGTACCTGGCTCAGGCCGCTCAAGGGGGTTTTGCCAAAGCGCAGTACGAGTATGCCCAGGCTCTTGCCTTGGGCCGCGGGGTGGAGCGCAACCTAGCGGAAGCCTTTTCGTGGATGGGGAAAGCGGCGGAGGCGGGTCTCGCGGAGGGGGAATACGGGCTTGGGGTGATGTTCTTGGAAGGACGTGGCACCACCAAGGACGAGGCCGAGGCGGTACGGTGGTTTTCTCGCGCTGCGGCGAAGGAGCTCCCAGAAGCTATGTACGCCCTGGGCAACTGTTACGCCAATGGGTGGGGGGTGGCGGAGGACCAGGTGGAGGCCATGCGGTGGTACTGCAAGGCTTACCGGAAGGGAAGCAAAGAGGCGGCAGCACTCCTCGGCGAAAGGGCGAAGGGCCTGTGTAACCCATAGTCCAAGGGATGGAAGCCCTTCCCCATTGATGCCGAACGTGCCGAGAGGTTCCGCAGACCTTTGACCTCCTGCATTTTGTGTAGAGCAACCGTACCCGGGAGGTGACAGCAGGTACAATGGCGTTGGAGGACGCCATGGCGAAAAGGCTGCTTTTTGTCCTTGTGCCCCTGGTTTGCTCATCGGCGGCATGGGGAAGCGAAGGAAAGATTGACCCGTTCCTGGTAGAGCAGTTCCGCCGCGAGGGGCAAGCGGAAATGTTGGTGGTCTTGACGGCGCAGGTGGACACCAGCGGCGCGGTGGCGTTGCTCACGAAAGAGGAAAGGGGTCGCTGGGTCATGGAAACCCTGCGGTCGGTGGCCGAGGTGACGCAAAAGCCGGTCATTGACCTCCTGCGGCGTCGGGGGGCGGCCTTCCGGCCCTACTGGATCGTCAATATGGTGTGGACCCAGGGCGATGAGCCACTGGCGCAGGAACTGGCTCAACTGCCCGACGTGGCCCAGATCCTCCCGAACCCTAAGGTGCGGCTGGTGCGCCCCCAGGAAGAAGCCGTTGACCATGGCAACGAGCCCCAAGCAGTGGAATGGGGGGTCGCCAAGGTTGGCGCCCCCAGCGTGTGGGCTTTGGGGTTCAAAGGGCAGGGGGTGGTGGTGGCAGGGGCGGATACGGGTTACGCCTGGTCGCACCCGGCGCTGCGGAACAAGTACAGGGGCTGGAACGGGTCTTCCGCGAACCACAACTACAACTGGCACGATGCCATTCACTCTGGGGGCGGGGTTTGCGGCGCCAACTCTCCGGTTCCCTGCGATGACGACGGCCACGGCACCCATACCATGGGCACGATGGTGGGGGATGACGGAGCGGGGAACCAAATTGGCGTTGCGCCGGATGCCAAGTGGATCGGCTGCCGCAATATGGACCAAGGGGTTGGCACGCCGGCAACCTACACCGAGTGCTTTCAGTGGTTTGTGGCACCTACGGACCTTGCCGGCCAGAACCCCGATCCCACCAAGGCGCCCCACGTGATCAACAACTCTTGGGGGTGTCCCCCTTCGGAAGGATGTACGAACCCCTCGATCTTGCAGGCGGTGGTGGAAAACGTGCGGAACGCCGGGATCGTGGTGGTGGTGTCGGCGGGAAACTCGGGCTCGTCTTGCGGCAGCGTCAGCGACCCACCGGCCATTTACGACGCTTCCTTCTCTGTTGGCGCCACCAGCTCTTCCGATACCGTTGCCTCCTTTTCCAGCCGGGGGCCCGTCACGGTGGACGGATCAGGGCGCTTGAAGCCTGACATCTCGGCTCCCGGGGTTTCGGTCCGCTCCAGTTTGCCGGGTGGGGGTTACGGCACGCTGAGCGGTACGAGCATGGCTGGGCCCCACGTGGCCGGCGGGGTAGCGCTCCTCCTTTCCGCCGTGCCGTCCCTCAAGGGCCAAGTAACGGCCGTGGAAAACCGCCTCACCTCCACTGCCTTTCGCGGTGTGACCCCCACGGGCCAGGTGTGCGGTGGAATCGCCGACAATGTCTTTCCTAACAACACCTATGGCTTTGGTCGCCTGGATATTTTGGCGGCAGTGAGCGAGGCGGACCTCAGCGTGAGCGTTGCAGATGTGCCCGATCCCGTCAACGCTGGGGCCACTCTACGTTACAACGTGCAGGTTTTTAACCAGGGACCCTTGGCCGCGGCGAACGTGGTATTGCAGGTGAGCCTCCATGCCTCCCTCACCTTTCTCGGTGCAAGCCCTGCGTGTTCTCCCAGTGGACCGAACCTCACCTGCGCCTTAGGCAACCTGGCACGTGGGGCGGCGCAGCAGGTGCAAATTGACGTTCGGGCCAATGCCGCCGGGCAGGTCACCTCAAGCTTTTCCGTGAGCTCCACCACCGCGGACTTCAACTCCGCCAACAACAACGCCACCGCCAGCACCACCGTGTTGGCCGGGGTCCCGGACCTGGAGGCGCAGGCTTCCGTCCCTTCCGGGAGTGTGCTGCTGGGCAGACCGTTTTCCTTCTCGTTGGGAGCAAGGAACGTGGGCACTGCCTCAGCCCCGTCGGTGACGGCGACGATGGTGTTGCCAGTCGGCCTGGTCTACGTGAGCGGTCCTTTGGTTTGTGGTCACAGTGCGGGGACCGTGACCTGTTCCCTGGGAACGTTGGCGCCGGGGGCGAGCCAGATGCGGTCGGTGCAGCTGAGGGCTGAGATTCCCGCTGATCGGACCCTCTCCGTGGAGGTGAGTGGTGGGGGTGGCGAGGTTGAGCTAGGGAACAACCGGCGCGACGTGGGCCTTTCGGTGCTGAGCCTCCGGCCGCAGGCGCTGGTGGTGGACGACGGCAATGGCGGCAACGGCGTTTGGGAGCCAGGCGAGACGGTGGTGCTGAAGCCCAGCTGGCAGAACCCCACGGACCAAGGCACCTCAGACACGGGTACCCTAGCGGGCTTGGGTGGACCCTCCGGTGGCGGGTACGTCATTGTGGACGGTACGGCTGACTATCCCTCCCTGCCCGCCCAGGGTGCGGGCAGTTGTGCCGACTGCTACACCGCGTCCATCGGACAACCGGGGTCCCGACCCCAGGTCCACTGGGATGTGGTGGTCACGGAAACCTTGAGCTGGAACGCCTCTGCCTCCTGGCTGGTGCACCTGGGCAACTCCTTCACCGATGTACCACCAAGCTTTTGGGCCTACCGGTTTGTGGAAGCCCTTTACCACCGAAATGTGACCAGCGGGTGTGGCGGCCAACTGTACTGTCCCCTTGAACCGGTGAAGAGGAGGCAGATGGCGGTGTTCTTAGCCCGGACCCTCAACCAAGGGACAATTCCCACTTCGGGTGTGGTGCCGGGCCTGGGTCCCTACGCCTGCCAGGAGGGCGGGGTGTCGCTGTTCTTGGACGTGGCACCCACTGATGCTTGGTGCCCGGCCGTGCACGACTTGGCGGCGCGCGGCATCGCCAGCGGCTGTGGCGGTGGTTCCTTCTGCACCGAAAACCACACCACCAGGGGCCAAATGGCAGTGTTCTTGGCGCGTGCCCTGGTGGGTAGCAACGTGCCTACCAGCGGTGAGGTTCCCGGTGTGGGGACGTACCAGTGCGGCGCGGGGGGTGTGAGCCTTTTTGTGGACGTGAGCGCCGCAGATAGCCGCTGTCCCCACATCCACTTTGTCGCGGCCCAGCAGATCTCCGCCGGCTGCGGAGGCGGAAAGTTCTGTCCTGATCAGCCGACGCGACGCGACCAGATGGCAGTGTTTCTCACCAAGGCCTTTGGCCTTACCACGGCAGGGCCGTAACCGCAGGTGTTGGCTATGGGACCGTTGCTCGTCCGGGGCAGCCCTCAACCTCCCCTTCTCGTTGGTGGGCTTCCGCGTTCGGGAACCAGTCTTACCCGGGATCTCTTGAACACCACCGCCAACATCCTCATCCTGGATGAGTTTCCCAAGGGGCGGTTTGCCTCCTTTTTTTCCCTCGCCCGGGAGGTGGCCGCGGCGGACAGTGGCTATGAGACCTGGCGAAAAACCAATGCGACCCGACATCTCCGCCTCTTAGATCTGTTGGCCACCACCTGGGCCGTGGTTTCCCGCGAGCCCCTTTGGCGGGCGTTTCGCCAGGGAAAAGTGCAGCGGGTAGGTATGAAGACTCCCCTGGCGGAGCTGGACTATGGAGAGTACGAGGAGCTCCTGGGTGAGCTCGCCCCACACCTGGTGTACTGCTGGCGCCCGCCCTTGGCGGTCTATGAATCCCTCCTTTCCCTAGCCTGGGGGTCCCACCATACCCCCGAGGGCTTCACGGAGCTTCTCGTGAGGTCCCTACGCTCGGTGTTGGATCTTTGGGCCAAAGCGCCGCAGCGGGTGTTCGTCTTTCAGGTTGCCCAAACCAGCTCCCCGTCACTGCGAAAACGGCACGTAGCGAGGCTGTTGCACTTTGCGGGTGGAAAGCGGACGTGGAAGACGGTTTCTTTTGTCCGGCGCTGGCCGGCAGTCAACGCCCGAGAGAAAGGTCCCCCATCCGAGCTGCCGGAAGTTGAGAGAAAAAGGCGGTTGGACCACCTGCAGGTGTGTTTGCGCGAAAGCCCAGAACTGATGGAACTCGTGCGGCCCTTGGGTTTGAGCCTGGACTAGCGGGATCCCCCGCTTCACTTCTTCCCCGCTGGCCAACCCTTTTGCCGTTGAAATTCGGCAACCTGTTCCAGGAGGCAGGCGATCCGGTGATCCCAGGTGTGGCAGTGGAGGACACGGGCTCGGGCGGCGCTGCCCATGGCGTAGGCCCGTTCGGGTTGGGAGATGAGATCACGCGCTCGCTCCACTGCCTCCTCAAGGGTCGTGAAGGTTGCCACTTCCACTCCGGGGGCGAAGTAGTCGGCGATGGCCTCAGCCTGGTCCATCAGGACCGGGACGCCGCAGGCGGCGGCCATGAAGGCGCGCGGGGTAATTCGCGACCGACCGTGCCACGGGGAGTGGGCATCTTCCACCACTGCCACGTCCAGCGCAACCCGTGCGCTGGTGAAGGCACGGCGGAGGGCGGGGAGGTGGTTGAGGGGACCGTAGACCGGGAAGGTCCAGCGGGTTTCCTGGGCATGGGCATACACTGCCACCTGAAACTCTTGGCGCAGGCGGGTGAGGAGGGCGTTGCGGTAGGGGGTCCATTTTCCCACGAACACCAGGTCGTAGAGCTTCGGTCGGGGTTCAGGGAAAAACCGGCGAGGATCCACAGCTAAGTCCAAACGGCGAGCCGAAATGCCCGCGGCGCGGTAGGCCTCAAGGCTGCCTGGGTCTTGGGTGTAATAGAGGTCAAAGGACGGGGCTATCTGCAGTGAGGCAGGTAACCCCTGGGGGTCGGAGAGGGCGATCCCGACGAAGACGGTGGAGGGGGGGAACAACGGGCGGAGTCTTTCGGGGATAAAGTAGCCGCCGCCCAGACAGACCACGCAGTGGGGTGTGAACGCAGCGGCCTCGTGCAGCGCGGGTTCGGGAATGGGGACGGGAGCTAAGGCACCGGTGGGACGTGTTCCAGGGAACCTCAAGGGGTCAAGAACCCGGGTGGGGACGTGCCGGATGAAGGCGTGAACGGGACCCAGGAGGTTGTTGCGGAAGGGCAAGCGGCTGATGGCCGCAAAAACAACGCAGCAAAACTGGTTCTGAAAGCTGCTGCGTTTCCCCACTGGACCCTCCACCTCCCGTTGCCCTGCGCGGAAAGTATAGAAAGAAGCCTGAAGAACGTGGGACTGGCAGGCGCTCAAAGCTGCACGGAACGTTCTCTTTGGCCTTGCGAGCGGCGGATGGTTGTGCTCTAAGGCTTGGGAGGAAAACAAATTGGCCTTGGAAGGCAGCCGCCGCAAAAAAAGAACCGGGCCCGAAGGCCCGGTTCGGAATACCGCTTGAGGCCTGCCTATGGGCAGGTGGGGATGTTCCAGTTCTTCACCACGAACGTGGCCATTTGCCCGCGAGTGACGAAGTTGTTGGGGCAGAAGTTGCCGCCGCCGCAACCGGAGGTGATACCCTGGTTGTACAGCTCCTCAATCCAGTTGGCGAAGGTGCTCGGGCAGGGGACGTCAGCAAAGATGCCGGTGCAGGGAGGTGGCGCGTAGGTGGTCGGGTTGGCTGCCTTAGCCTTGAGGAGGAACACGGCCATCTGCTGGCGCTTCACCGGGTCGTTGGGGCAGTAGTTACCGCCACCGCAACCACCGGTGATGCCCTTGTTGTAAAGGTCCACGATCCAGTCAGCGTTGGGGGTATTTTCGCAGTCCACATCGGCAAACGGGCTGCTGAGGCAGGGCGGTGGAGCGTAGGTGTTCCCGTAGCGGGCCAAGAGCAACCAGCGGGCCATGGTGGAGCGGGTGATGTTCTGCGAGGGCTGGAAGTTGCCACCAGAACCCTGGGTGATCTGCGCGCCGGCCAAAGCGTGGATGAACTTGTCAAAGGTGTGGCCCTGAGGCACGTCGTTGAAGGCGCGGTAGAAGCACACGGAGGGGTTGGTGACGGGGTATGAGTCGTCGTCCACCTCGAGGATGGTGGCGCGCTGCATGCCGTAGATGGGCGGGCAGATGTTGGTGGCCTGGAACTGCGCGTTCACGTTCAGCGTGGAGTTAGCGGGCACAGCCCCACTGTTGGGTGTGAGGGTGAGCCAGCACACGCCGCCAGCAAAGCTGCGGATGGCCAAGGCGTCAATTTCCGTCCCACCCGGGAAGGCGCCCACCAGGGTGGAGGCACCGGTGGTGGTGTCAAGGACGCGCAGCTCACCGGTGGTGCTGTAGGCCGCCCAGTAGAGGGTACCGGTTAGGTCGTCAAAGTCCATGCCTTGGGCGTAGTTGGCGTTGATCCCCACAGGCCCCACCACGGTGCCAGCGGCGGTGGAGGGGTTGATCCGCACCAACCGGTCATTGACGATGTCCACGGTGTACAGCCACTGGCCGGCGGGATCCATGGCCAGGTTGATGGCGCAAGGAGCGTTGGTGATGGAGCCCACCTGCGTGGCTGCACCGGTATTGGGGTCAATGGTGTAGAGCGTGGAAGCGGAGCAGTTGGAGGAAGTGGCATAGAGCGTGCCAGTGGGGGATGCAGCCAAGCCGGTCCAGGTGTGGCCGCTCACCGGCGTGGCGGGCCCAATCACCGTACGCGCGGCGTTGGCGGTGTTAATGGTGACCAGTTGCTTGGCCCCGTCGTCCAGAACGTAGAGCTTGGTAAAGTCACCCAAACGGAAATCGCCACCGTAATCGTTGGCGCTGTCGGTGCCAACGTTGGTGGCCGTACCAGGAACGGTGATGTCTGGCCAG
>JANXCP010000072.1 GCA_025060245.1 Thermoanaerobaculum sp.
ACCAGGAAACGGTGGATTCGGCGGTGGTGTGGGAGCGGAAAGCGGCGGCGCGAGGGGGAGTGGTGGTCGCGGTGGTGGCGGTTCCTCAAGATCCCCACCAGGCGTTACCGAACCCTCACATTGAGTGCTTTGGCTTACGGCTTCCCGGCCTGAACCGGGCCCATCTGGCGGCGGAGTTGGGCAGCCTGCTGCGACGCGAAAGCTCGCCCTTGGCGCGAGACCCGGAAAGGCTGCGGGCTACAATGCAAACATGGCTTGCGAGCGAGTTGCGCAGGCGGTTGGGCAAAAGACCACGGGTGGTGGCGCTGGCAGTGGAGTTGTAGGGTGAGCACGGTGGTGGCGGTGATGTTGGGCGTGCTGCAGGGGCTCACGGAGTTTCTTCCCGTGTCCTCTTCGGGTCATTTGGCTTTGGCGCAGATGCTCATCCCCGGGTTTTCCCAGCCGGGACTGCTCCTGGACCTGGCCCTCCACGTGGGGACTATGGTTTCGGTGGTGGCCCTGGAGTGGTCGCGCCTGGCCGAAGCCCTGAGGAAAAGGTACGCGGGCAAACTTGCCGGCTTGTTGGTCATTGGGACCGGGGCAACGGCTTTGGTGGCCTTTCCCCTACGCCCGTGGGCCGAGGCGGCCTTTTCCCAGTCTCTTTGGATCGCCACCGGTTTGGCCGTGTCGGGTTTGTTGTTGCTCCTTTCGCGGAGGTTCGCCCCCGGCGAGGAAACCCCCCCCTCCTGGCGGCAAGCGGTGGTGGTGGGGCTGGCCCAGGGTTTGGCGGTGTTTCCCGGCCTTTCCCGTTCCGGTACCACCATCAGCGTGGCGCTGGCTGCGGGCATGGGTCGGCGCTGGTCCGCCGACTTTTCCTTTTTGCTCTCCCTCCCGGCGGTGGCGGGAGCAGCCCTGGTGGAGGTGGTACGGCAACGGGAGGCGCTGGCCGCCGAGGGTCCGTCCTTGGTGGTTCCCTGTTTGCTGGGCGGGTTAGCAGCAGCCCTGGCGGGGCTCTTGGCCATAACCCTGGTCCGGCGGTTGCTCCACGTGGGCCGTTTTGCTCTCTTTGCCTGGTACCTTTTTCCCCTCTGTGGCGTCGTGGTGGTGGGCAAGTTTTTGGGGTGGTGGCCGTGAGGCTGGCGCCTGCGGAGATCCCGCGTTACGCCGCCGGCTACGTGCTGGTGACGGCGGCTTTGCTCTTGTTGTTGGCATTGGTCAGCTACCACCCTTTGGACCCCTCCTGGTTCACCGCCGGCTCCGACCGAACCCATAACTGGTTGGGCAGCGTGGGGGCTTGGGTGGCCGGTGTGCTGATTGGCCTTTTCGGGGTGCTCTCCCTGCTCTTCGTGTTCGTTTTGGCACGGATTGGCTGGCGGTGGCTAGCCGGGGAGCGCTTGGAAGGTGGGGGTGGAGGAGCCCTGTGTCTGGCCGTGACCCTGGTCTTGGGGGGGGCTTTGTTGTCCGGTTTGGCGGGTTCTGTCCCTTACCGTGGGGGGAAGCTGGAGGTAGGGGGAGCTTTGGGAGGGCTGGCCTTTCGCGGGTTGAGCGCCAGCTTTGGTGAGCCAGGGGCTTTGCTGGTGGCCTTCTTGGGAGCCTTGGCGGGGGTGATTTTTGGCCTTCGCCGGGCACCCCTCGCGGTAGCCAGGAGGCTGCAGGAGTCCTTCCACCGCAGCCTGGTCAATAGCCGGGCCCGCTGGCGGCGCCTGCGTGAGCGGCGGCAACGGCGCAAGCTGGAACGAAAGCTCTTGCGGGAGCAACGAGCCCGTCAGCGGCGACCCGAGCCAGCTCTCCTTTGGCAGCCGGCGGAAACACCTGGCTTCTGCATTCACCGGCTGGCTGCACCGCCTGGTGCCCCACCGCGCCCCCGGTCAGCTTCCCAGCAGGTAGCGGTGGTGCCGGCGCCGGTGCTGCCCGAGGTGGTGGAGGAGGCGTCTTCTGGCGCACGACAACGAGCCTTTGCCTTCCTCGTGGAGACTCCACCTTCGGTGCTGCCGGAGCTCAACCTGTTGGCGCCGCCAGCACCCGTGCCCCCGCCTAACCCCCAGCAACTGGAACAAGTGCGGCAAATGCTGGAGGAGAAGTTCCGCGAATTTAAGGTGGAGGGAAGGGTGGAGGGGGTCACCCCAGGACCGGTCATCACCACCTTTGAGTTTCAGCCCGCCCCTGGGGTGAAGTACGCCCAGGTAGTCCGCTTAGAGGAGGACCTGGCCCTCAAACTGGGGGTGGAAGCGGTGCGCCTGGAACGCATTCCCGGTAAGGCAAGCGTGGGGGTGGAGGTTCCCAACCCCGAGCGCCAGACCATCGTACTGCGCGAAATTGTGGAATCGTCCAGGTTTGTCAACGCCCCTTCCCCCTTGACCCTGGCCCTGGGCAAGGACATTCGCGGTGTTCCGGTGGTGGCAGATTTGGCGCGGATGCCCCACCTGCTCATCGGGGGGTTTACCGGTTCGGGGAAGAGCGTGGGCATCAACGCCATGATCATGTCCATCCTGTACAAGGCCACGCCGGAGACGGTGCGTTTTGTGATGATTGATCCCAAGATGGTGGAGCTGGGGATCTACGAGCGGCTGCCCCATCTGTTGGCGCCCATTGTCTCCGATCCCCGCACCGCGTCACGGGTGCTGAACTGGGCGGTGCGCACCATGCGTAAGCGCTACCAGCTCTTGGCCCACTGCCGTGTACGCAACATTGAGCAGTTCAACGCTCTCTTGGCCCGGCGCGAGGAGCGGGAGGCGTTGGAGGAAGAGCGTGGGGAAAAGCTCACCCCCCTACCCTACATCGTCATCGTCATTGATGAGTTGGCCGACCTCATGATGACCTGTCCGCGGGAAGTGGAAGACGCCATCGCCCAACTGGCGCAAATGGCGCGTGCCGTCGGCATCCACCTCATTGTGGCCACACAACGGCCCAGCGTGGATGTGGTGACGGGCATCATCAAGGCCAACTTCCCTTGCCGGATCGCCTACAAAGTACGGGCGCGAGTGGATTCCCGCACCATCCTCGATGCTGACGGCGCGGAATGCCTGTTAGGACAGGGGGATATGCTCTACCTTCCCCCCGGAGCCGCGCGTCCCCTCCGCGTACATGGCCCCCTAGTGCGGGAAGAGGAGATCCTGGGGGTCATCAAACACTACAGCCGTCTCGGCAAACCCACCTATGACCCTTCCGTGCTAGAGGAAGAGGCAGCCGAGGAAGGGGAAGAGGGGGGGCTGGACGACCCCATGTACCAACAAGCGGCGCGCCTGGTGGTGCGCTCTCGGAAGGCGTCCGCATCCTATATCCAGCGCAAGCTCCGCCTCGGCTACGCCCGGGCAGCGCGGCTTTTAGACGCCATGGAGCAGGAAGGGATCGTAGGACCTGCCCAGGGTTCCCGCGGGCGGGAGGTCCTGGTGCCGCCGAACTACTTTGGCGAGTCAGAGGTGGCGGAGAACGGGGAGGGGGACGATGGTTGAGCTGGATTTGGCAACCACACAGCTTTTATTGGCAACCACGGGCACCTTAGTCATCATGCTGGTGCTGTTGATGTTCTTGCGTCCACGGATTTTCACCTCATACCTCAAACACATGACCGGTATTGAGCTTTCGCCGAAGGATGTGGCCCGGGTGTACAAACGCCGGGGCAAAGCTGGGGTGCGGGAGCTTTTCCTGGACCTGATCATCCGCGAAGACGCCCGCTCGGGTCCGGTGATAACCCCTGATACCCCTCCGGACCGCGAAGTGCTGCTCCCCCCCGACCGTATTTGAGCGCCCTGGCGCCTCGCCGTGTTGGCGGTGGGACTGGGGTGAGCTTAGATCAGGTCTTCCAGCTTTGGTGGTGGTGAGGTCCCGCGGGATGTCCCTGACTGCACCTCCTCCTGCTGCACTTCTACAACCCCAACGGCGGGGATGAGCCGAGTCAACGGAGGGAACACATTGCCTGCGGGTTGCTCCTGCGAAGCGAGCAAGACCCAATGACGGGCGCGGGAAATGCCCACGAACAGCAATCGCTCCCACAAGTGGTCCTGCCCATGCCGCAAGGCCCCAGGGAGCACGTGGGACAGGAGCACCGAGTCAAAGACCAAACCCTTCGCGGCGTGGAGGGTGAGCAGCAGGGGATCCTGGCCGTTCCAGTCCTCCGCTTGCGCGTGGAGGTTTAGCCCTTGCCTGGCGGCTTCCTGCAAGATGTTTGGGAAAAACCTCTTGGAAGGGGTGAGGATCCCCACCCGCTCGCCGCGCAACAGCCGACCCCGGGCCACACGCACCACATGGCCCACCAGCCCTTGGGGCGAGGCAGCCAAAAAGAGAACTGGCAACTCTTTGGGTCCCCCCGGGGCCAAGTGGGCCGGGGGGAACCGATGCCGCTCGGCAGGCGGGAGGTAGAGGGCGGCCAGGCGGGCCACCGGTAAGGCGCAGCGGAAATTGTCGTCGAGCTCCAGCTCAGCCACCTGCGGCCCCAACAGCTGCCGTACCCCCGCCAGGCCGATACCGTGTTCGTAGATTTGCTGATGGGGGTCCAAAGCCACCGTGAGGTGCTCGGCAGCCTTCTGCAGAATCAAAAAGCTCAGGGCGTCCAAGTCTTGTCCCTCGTCCACCAGGACCGCTGAGTAGGGGCGAAAGTTGGGGTTCCACCCCTGCAGTTTCTCGGCCAGCGCTTCCCGAACTCTGGGGTGGTCGGGGTTGCCTCCCTCCTGGAGGGCGGGGTGGAAGGGGTGGAGCTTGCGCAGCAGTTTGCGACACCAACTGTCAAAGGTGGCCACCTGCCACGGCTCCAGACCGGCCAGCTGGGCTTCCGCCTGGACGTACCGCTTCAGGGCCCGGGTGTACACGAGCACCTGCACGCTGGCGCGGCCCTCAAGCACGCCGCGGCGCAACGCTGCCGCCCGGTGCAACAGCACCATGGTCTTGCCCGATCCCGGTGGGCCGAGGATGAGCAGGGGACGGTGATCGGGGTAATCAATGGCGCGCCGCTGCGCAGGGGTCAGCTGGGCGTAGGGGAGGAGCCAGCCCACGTTCAGGCTAGCCAGTCATCCTTGAGACGGGGCAAATAGCCAGCGGGGGCTTGAGGCTGGGCCGAGCGCAACCGCTGACGTCGGACTTCTTGGATGGTACCCACAAGCTCCCATTGGCCCCGAAGATGGGCGGCCTGTTCCAGCCACCCCAACTCCCACTCCGTCATGACCCAGACGGTGCCCTTCCGTTCCAAGGCCCGGTCCAGGTACTGTTGGAAGAGCGCTGTGTCGCCCAGGGCCTTGGCGATGATGGCGGCCAGGACCCAGAAGGGTACTTCGGCCACCGGCATGAGGGCTGGGCTAAGGGTCTCCTGCGCTTCTTGGTAGCGCTGCTGGTGGTAGAGCAACAAAGCCAAGTTGAAACGGGAGGTGGTGCTATAGGGGTTAAGGCGCAAGGCTTCGCGGTGGCACTTTTCCGCAAAAGTAATTTTACCCATTTCTTCGGCCAAAATCGCCAGGCTGTTCAGGCGAGATACCGTGGGCTTCTGGCGAATCAGCCGGCTCAGGGTGCTAAAGGCCTTGTCCTTTTGCCCCAGCTTCCAGGCCAAATCGGCCATGCGCTCGAAGAGCTGGGAGGGCTCTTTGCCCTTCGCGTCTCCGGAGCGGATTTGCTCCTCCACCTCTTCCAGCTCCAGCCGTTCGGCACTGGGGTTGGTGACGTGGGTCAAAGGGTTTTCCACCTGGCAGGAGTACCCGGGCGCCTCGGCCGCTTCGGAAAAGCGCAGGGTAAGGTTGAGCACCTGGTTCTCGTCCAAACGGTACTCCACCAGCAAGGGCGTACCGGCGGTGACCGGCGGAGGTAAGTTCCAAACCCCACCGTGCACGAACTCCTGTTGCCCTCCGCGCAGGCGCACCACTTCCACCCGGAGGGGCAACGGTTCGGTGAGCGAGGTTTGCGGGACCAAAAGCCCTTCACGGCGTAGATGACCGGTGGAGGGGTAGGGCAGGGAGGCCCCAGCGGGAACCAAGGGAAACAGTCCATTGTCCGTCCTCAGGGCTAGCTCTTCGTGGGCCCGCTGCTTGACGATCCCGCGCCCAAACTGGGCAAGGGCTAAGGCGTGCCAAGCTGCCCCCCGCGCCACCGCCAGGCGCGTGGCCTCGGCGGTGGGGAAGCGCAGGAACGTGGCGCGGGGGAAGTAGGCCCGGAGGGCATCGCGAACCTGGGGGATGAGGGACGAGCCGCCGGCAAGCAGGCAAAGATCCACCTGCTCCCGCGACAGGCCTGCCCGACCCAAGGCGTCTTCCACGGGGCAAAAGATGGAGGCCACGGTGCGGTACTCGTTTTCCACCACCATGGGCAAGTCACGCTCCACAAACGGCCCCAAGAGCTTTTCCCACTCGCCCAAGGAAAGCTGCGGCTGATGGAGGGAGAAGAGGGTGGGTGAGCCAGGGACCTGGAAGGTGTGCCTGATGGCAAGGGTCACGCTCGTGTCCCGGGTCAACGGAGCCCCCAAGGCCCGCAGGCGGTCCACCTCCTCACAGAGGCTGATCTTCAATGCTTCGGCGACCCCGCGCAGGGCCGGCTCGGCGTACCCCTTTTTTGTGAAGTAATCCAAAAGCTCATTGGCTTCCGGATGGTTTCGGCAGATCTGCGGGAGCAAAACCTCAAAGACGATGGCCGCATCCAAGTCGCCGCCTCCTAAGCGGTGGTACCGCGACACCGCCCGGGTGCTGGCCTGGAGCTGCCCATCGCCCACGGCCACTGTTAGCACTGCCACGTCACAGGTGCCACCGCCAAAATCAAAGACCACCAGGTTTTGTTCCTCTTCAAGCTGCCACGCCTTCGCCTCCCCGTAGGTCAGCAGGTAGTCCAAGAACGCTGCAATGGGTTCGTCCAGCAGGTCTCCCCCTTGCACCGTAAGCCCAGCCAGCTCGGCGGCGCGACGCGTTTCGGCACGCTGGTGCACCTGGAAGGAAGCGGGAACCGTCACCACCACGCGCGCTGCCTCTGGGGCGTCAGGAGTACGGGCAGCGTTCAAAAGGGTTTTCAGGATCCAGGCGGCGATTTCCGTAGGCGAACGGAACCCTTCGGGGGCTTTCGGGTAGGTGCGGCGGAGGCCGATTTCGTTCTTGGTTTCGGCAAAAAAGCTTTGGTTCTTGATGAGTCCCCACTCGGCCATGCGCGCTCCCAGCCGTTTTGCCCCTTCCCCCACCCACACTTTGCCGTTGGCAATGGCCACCACCGAGGGCAAGAACACGTCCAGGAAGGTCCCCTCGGGGGTAGGTTGGGGAATTTCCAGGGCCCGCAGCGGACCGGGTCCGCCGACGGAAGAGTCCCAAATCCCCTCCACCACCGCCGAGGTGGTGGTTCCCAGGTCAATGCCCAGGACCCGCACGGGGCTTTGGTTCGTTGCCAGTTTGTGGGAAGGGATCATGAGAGCAAAAGGGTTTGTATGAGCCATGGCCTTGCCCAACCCAGTTTAGCCTAGCTGGAAGACCGGGTGGCGGGAAGAGGCAGGACAACCGAGATGGAACCGGCGCGGCTTTCCACCACCCTCCGCCGGCGATGGGCGGTGCTACGGGGCTAGTCCCAAATTCCCAGCATGGCCTTCACCTCGTCTGAGGCTTCCGTGCGCGGGTCCCAGGGTGGATTCCAGACCAGCTCCACGGCAGCTTCTTTCACCCCCGGGAGGGAGCGCACGGTGTGCTCCACCTCTTGGACGATGGCTGGCCCTTCTGGGCAAAAAGGGGAGGTGAGGGTCATGCGCACCGTGACCACGCCCTCGGGGGCAATCTCAACGGCGCGAATGAGCCCCAAGTCCACAACCGAAATGCCGATTTCCGGGTCCACCACCGGTTGCAACGCCTTTTTCACCGTCTCCACCGTGAGGTCCATACACGTTACTCCGTGGTGGCCTTTGCCCGCCGTTCCCCACGACGCAGGGCAGCGATGGCCTCCTTGAGGGTCATCCAGGGCAACAGGGCGCACTTCACCCGCACGGGAAAGTGCTTCACCCCTTCTAAGGCCTCCAAGTCTCCCAGCGGCAGCTCCTGGGGGAACGGCTTGCCGTGCATCACTTGGCGGAAGGCCTCTGCCCCCTGTTCCGCTTGGGCAAGGGTTTGCCCCGGAAGCGCTTCCGCCATCATGGAGGCGGAGGCCGTGCAAATGGCGCAGCCGCGGCTTAGCACTTGCGCCTGTTGGATCAGCTCCTCCCCAACCTGCAAGGCCACTTCCACCTGGTCTCCGCACAGGGGGTTGAACCCCTGAGCGGTCACGTCTACCCGCGCTAAGGGTTCTCGGCCGCGGGGGTGTCGGTAGTGATCCAGGACCACCTCGCGGTACAGCTCATCCAGTGGGACCTCGGGGGGGGAACCCATGCGGCTGCCTCCTAAGCCAGACCAAAAAAGCGCCGCGCTGCCAGGATGGCAAACACCAGCGCGTCCACGTCCTCCCGCGAATTGTACACGGCAAAGGAGGCGCGAACCGAGGCCACCACGCCCAGGCGGCGCATGAGGGGTTGGGCGCAGTGGTGGCCGGCGCGCACCGCCACCCCGTGGGTATCCAGGACCGTAGCCAGGTCGTGGGGGTGGATGTGTTCATCCACGAAGGAAATGAGGGCTCCCCGACGGCTGGGGTTCTTGGGACCGTGAAGGGTCAGACCGCCCAGGCCGGCCAGGCGTTCCCAGGCGTAGGCGGTGAGGTCTTGCTCATGGGCCTGAATGGCCTCAAAGGTGAGCTCCTCCAAGAAACCTAAGGCGGCGGGGAAAGCAGCGGCGTCGGCGATGTTGGGGGTTCCCGCTTCAAACTTGTGCGGGATGTCGTTCCAGGTGGCGCGGTCCAAGAACACCTCACGAATCATCTCTCCACCGCCCAGAACCGGCTCCATGGCCTCCAAGAGTTCCGGCTTGCCCACCAAAAACCCCACGCCTGTGGGTCCGTACATCTTGTGCGCGGAGAAGGCGAGGAAGTCACACCCCAGCTGGCCAAAGTGCACCGCCTGGTGGGGCACGAGCTGAGCACCGTCCACCACCACAATGGCTCCCACCTTGTGGGCTTCCTCCACTAGCTCGGGCACCGGCACGATGGTCCCCAACACGTTGGACATGCCGGTAACCGCCACTACCCGCGTGCGGCGGGAGAGCAGGCGACGGAAAGCAGCCAGGTCCAGCTCTCCCTCCTCCGTGATCGGAACATGCCGCAAGACCAGCCCCCGCTCCTTGGCCGCCATGAGCCATGGAACCAAGTTGGAGTGATGTTCCATCTCGGTGGTGAGGATCTCATCGCCCGGGGCTAGCCGGCGGCTCCAGGATTGTGCCACCAGGTTGATGGCTTCGGTGGTGTTGCGCAGGATGACCACCCCGCGCGGATCTGGCGCATGCACCCATTGCGCCACCCGTTCCCGGCACTGTTCAAAGGCGGCGGTGGCTTCCTCGGACAAGGTGTAGGCACCGCGATGGACGTTGGCGTTGGTGTGGCTGTAAAAGCGCTGCAGGGCTTCCAGAACCTCTCGCGGTTTTTGCGTCGTGGCCGCGTTGTCCAAGTACACCAGCCGCCGTCCCCGCACCGTGCGTTGCAAGATGGGGAAACGCTCCGCCACCCGTTGGGGCCGGAGCACGGGCACCGAGGTGGTGCTGGTCACAGCACCTCCCCGTGGAGCCTCCCCGCCACCAGCGCCTCAATGCGTTCGCGGGTTTTTTCCGGCAGTCGCGACAGGGTCTGGTCCAAAAAGCCGTAAACGATGAGGCGCATTGCTTGGTGGTGGGGGAGCCCGCGGCTCTTGAGGTAAAAGACCTGTTCCTCGTCTAGGGGGGCCACCGTGGCGCCGTGGGTACAGCGCACGTCTTCGTTGAGGATCTCCAGCTCCGGGATGGTTTCCGCCCGCGCCTCCTCGGAGAGGAGGAGGTTGCGGTTTTCCTGGTAGGCCTCGCAGGTGGCTGCCTGCTCTTCAATGCGGATGAGGCCGGTGTACACCGAGCGGGCTTGACCCGCCAAGGCCACCTTGAAGTCCAGGTTGGACCGGGTTTGCGGCGCGTGGTGAATGTGCTCGGTGTGATGATCAAAGTGCTGGTTGGCCGTGCCCAAGGCCACGCCAAAGGTTTCCACTTCTGCCCCTCGGCCCTTCAGCACCGCCCCCGTGTCCACTTTCGTCACGCTGCCGCCAAAGGAGGCAAGGGCAATTTGCGCTCGCGAGTCCTGTTCCATGATCACGCGGCTGGTCAGGTGGCCGGTCACCCCGCCCTCCCAGCGCTGCACCACATCGTAGCGTAGCTCCGCCCCGCACCCTACGAAGGCCTCGGTGACGCCCAGGACCAGGGACCCTGGCCCCCCTCCCACGTGACCTTCCACCACTTCCACGCTGGCCCCCTCCTGGACGACCAGCAGGATCCGCGGAAGGAACAACCAAGGACCGGCCACCAGGCGCAGGCGGATGGGCTTTTCCAACCGTACCCGGCGCGGCACCACCACCGCCACCGCGGGACGAAACACCGCGCTGTTCAAAGCCTCCAGGAAGCCGTGGGAGGGTGGTACGGCGGTACCGAGGAACGGCTCTGCCGCCACTTCCGCGAGGGGGGCTACCACCACCCCAGCGCGCTGCGCCTCGGCTGAGAGGTCTACCACCTGTACCGCGGCACCGGCCAGCAACGCCGCGGCGGCCAGATCCTCCTCAGGTTGCCAGGATGGCGGAGCGGCCACGGGGGCCACCTTGCTCGGATCTTCCTGGGGAAGGAACAACTCCGGATTCGAAAAGCGCCAGAGGTGCCTGGCCCGATCGGGAAGCAACACCTGACGGGCCCAACTGGCAGCTTGGCGGCGAAACTGGGCAAGCCAAGGGGGCTCACCAAGAAAACCGCTCAGTACCGTAGGATCAGCGAGCCCAGCGAAAGGTCGGCGGTCAAGTTGGGTGATGCTAGCCAACGGAACCCTCCATTTCCAGGGCGATGAGGCGGTTGAGCTCCACCGCGTACTCCATGGGCAACTCTTTGACAAACGGTTCGATGAACCCGTTGACGATCATCAGCCGCGCTTGCTCTTCCGATAGGCCACGGGAACGCAGGTAAAAGAGCTGCTCGTCGCCCAGCTTCGACACCCTCGCCTCGTGCTCCACGCGCACGTCGTCCTCGGCAATTTCCATGGTGGGGTAGGTGTCGGTGCGGGCTTTTTCCCCGATGAGCAAGGCATCGCATTCCACGGTGGTCTTGCACCCGTAAGCTCCCTTGCGAACCTTCACCAGGCCGCGGTAGGACGCCCGTCCACCATCCTTGGAGATGGACTTGGAGGTGACCTTGGAGGTGGTGTTGGGGGCAAGGTGGATCACCTTAGCACCGGCGTCCTGGTGTTGACCGGGGCCGGCAAAGGCAATGGACAGGATCTCCCCATGGGCGCGCTCACCGCGTAACACCACGCAGGGGTACTTCATCGTCAGCAGCGAGCCCAAGTTCCCATCCACCCACTCCACCACCGCATCCTCAAAGGCCATGGCGCGCTTGGTGACCAGGT
>JANXCP010000073.1 GCA_025060245.1 Thermoanaerobaculum sp.
CAAGATATTTTCCGGGCACTCCGGGTGGGCTGCCACCAGGGCCTGCGGGTACTGCACTTTCAACCGCACCAGGGCCTCCAGAGAAAACTGCTCATGCACGATGCAGGTACCAGGCCAGAGGATCAGCGACCGGCCGGTTTTCTGCATGAGGTAACGTCCCAGGTGACGATCGGGGGCAAACAGCACAGGTCGATCCTTGGGAAGCTTGTTGAGAATGATCTCGGCTGAGGAAGAGGTGACGATGACATCCGACAGAGCCTTCACCGCCGCCGAGCAGTTGATGTAGGTCACGGCGATGGCCTCAGGGTACTGGGCCCGCCAGGCGGCAAACTCCTGGGGAGGGCAGGATTCCTCCAGGGAGCAGCCGGCCTCCAAGTCGGGCAGGAGCACTTCCGCCTGCGGGTTAAGGATTTTGGCCGTCTCCGCCATGAAGCGGACCCCGCAAAAGACAATGGTCTTCGCCTGCACCCGCTGGGCATAGCGGGCTAGCTCCAGGGAATCACCGACAAAGTCCGCCAGATCTTGGATTTCCGGCTGCTGGTAGTAATGGGCCAGCAGCACTGCCCCCCGCTCCCGAACCAGCTGGCGGATCTCCTCCACGAGGGTCTGTGGCGCGACCACGGCCGATGAACTCCCCATCGCTCCCCCCAACTTAGTGTAAAACTAGCAACCCCGGCCGACCAATGCGGCCACCGCCTCGGCCTCCCGGGGAAGCCAGGGCGGCGTGAGGCAGCGCGCCCCCTCCTCGGTGACCAGGTAGTCATCCTCAATGCGGATGCCCACCAGCTCGTCGGGTAGGTACACGCCAGGTTCCACGGTGATCACCATACCCGGCTCCAGGACCTGACTCTCCGCACCGGCGTCGTGGGCTTCCAGCCCCAGAAAATGGCCGATCCCGTGGAGGAAGTACTCGCTCACCGGCACCCCTTGCCGGTCCGTGACACCCGAGGTGCGGAGGCTCTCGTAGGCGGCGTGGCGCAACTCCTCCAACGTTGCCCCAGGACGGATTTGCGCCACCGCCGCCTCGTAAGCTGCCAGGACTGCCTGGTAAAGCTCCCGCTGGCGCGGGGTGAAGGTACCGGAAACCGGCAGGGTCCGCGTCAGATCACCGCAGTAGTAGCCAAAGCGGGCGCCCAAATCTACCACCACCAGCTCCCCTGCGCCGCAGGTGCCGAGGTTGTGGTCGTAGTGCAGCACGCAGGAGGCAGAGCCTGAACCCACAATGGGGGGAAAGGACCACCCCTCCGCCCCCTGTCGGCGCAGCTCGGCGTAGGCGACCCCTTCTAGGTGAGCTTCCGTGACCCCTGGCGCCAGGGTGGAGGCGACAGCTTTGATGGCCGAGGCGGTGATCTCCACTGCCCGCTGCAGCAGCTGCAGCTCTCCAGAGCTTTTCCGCAGGCGCAGGGAGGTCAGGACAGGGGAGAGATCACGCACGGCAAAGTGGGCCAGACGCTGGCGCAGACGCGCCACCAAATCCTGCTCCGGGGTGAGCGGGGCACTGCTGGAAGGAGGGGGAAGGCAGATCCAGAGCTCTTTGCCGGAGGCCAAGAGCGCCGCCAGAAAGTCCTCAAAACCCGGCACGGGCCGCCTTCGCGCCTCCACCACCACCTCCGTTCCCTGCACGTCCTTCACCTGGGCAAAGCCCAAGGCCTGGGCCGCTTCCTCGCCGGGGCCAAACCGCGGACCTAGCCACGCCTCCAACGCCGGTCGGCGCGCGGGCAGGTACAGCTCGTCGCGGCCTTGACCGAGGATGAGGGCGGCATTGGGGATTTCCACCCCGGACAGGTAAAAAAAGTTTGGCTCTTGGCGAAAGGTCCCCACGTCGCCGTAGCCGCGGGCATCCCGCGCCCCGAGCAGCACCGCCACCCCACCCTCACCCACGGCCTCCACCACTTTCTGCCGCCGGCCTCGGTACACCGCTGGGGATTCCAGCGCCGCGGCGTAGTGGCCACCCAAGAGTTGGCGTTGGTCAATCACGGTCCCCTCCCAACAGCTCGCGCAGCTCACCCGCCAGCTGGGATTGCGGCACCGGTCCTGAAGCCACCAACCTTCCTCGCACCATGAGGACCGGCACCCGCTCCCCAAATTGTGCTGCTGCCTGCTGATCTTCCTCCACGTTGATCAGGCGTAGCTGCAGCCCGTAGAGCTCCGCCAGCGGCATCACCGCCTGCTCCATTTGCTGGCACAGGGGGCAGCCTTGACGGGTATAGAGCACCGCCTCCACCGGCGTGCCGAGGTAAAGCTCGCTTCCCCGGTAAGCCCGTAGGGCCCGTGTCAAAACCACCCGCAAGGAGGCGGCCACGGGGACCGCCACCACCACGCCGGTGATGCCAAAGAGCTCTCCCCCCAAGAGCAAAGCCACCAACACCCACACCGGGTGCAACCCCACCTCCTTACCCACCAGCTTCGGGGTCAGCACCCACCCCTCCAGGTTTTGCGCCACCACGAACACTGCCAAAGCCAACAAAGGATGGAGGAGGTCCTGGCGCTCCAAGAGGGTCAAGAACATCGCCAGCCCCGCCCCCACCACCAAACCCAAGTAGGGCACCAGGGAAAGAAGACCGGCCAGGGGTCCCACCACCAGCGCCAGCGGCGCCCCCACCAACCACAGCCCCAGGGTGTACATGACCCCCAAGGCCAGGGCCACCAGCAGTTGGCCTTTGAGAAACGCCCCCAGCACCCGGTGCACCTCCAGGGCCACCACCTCCACCGTGGGCAGCACGCTACGCGGAACCAGCAAGCGCAGCGTGGTCAGGAACTTGGGAAAGTCCACCGTGAGGTATGCCCCAATGACCAGCGCCACCACCAGTCCCAGCAGCGACGAAACGAAGGCCACCGACGACAGCAGCACCTGACCCAACCAGGCCGCCAGCTTGGGTGCCAGCTGCGGGAGTTTCTCCTGCAGGTACGCCGTCACCTTGGCCGACACCACCTGGAACGCCTCCGGGTACCGGCGCTGGACATCGGCCAACAGCGGCTCCAGCCGCTCGTGCAAGACCTCCTGCCAGGTGGGCAATCGCGCCGCGGCTGCCGCCAGCTCCTGCACCACCGCCGGGACGAATACCAGCAGCACCAGCAAGGCCACACAAACCAGCAGCAGCAACACCACCACAAAGCCCAACATGCGCGGCCAGCCGTGGCGGGCAAACCAGGACGCGAGAGGGTGGGCCAGGTAGGCGAGCAAAAAACCCGCCAGGAGGGGAAACAGCGGCTTAGACCAGGCAAAGATAGAGCCCACCAGGAGGCAGACGGCGCCCACCACCAAGAGCAGCGCCAAGTTCCGGCTCCTATCCGCGGGCATCGTGGAGCTGCTCCAGCTGTAATGCCGCTCGGCGCAGGTAATCTAAACCGGACAGCACCGTGAGGCCCAGGGCGAGGTAAAACAAGGACGACAGCAGCACATCGTCCAGCGGCCTCAGGTTGGCCACCACCACCGTCCCCACGGTGATGATGTGTACCACTGTGGTGGCTTTCCCCAAAAAGGACGGGGCAAATTCCCGCACTCCGCCAGCCAAGTAGAGCAGCAGGGCCACCAGGACGATGAGCACATCGCGGGACAACGCCATCACGGTGAGCCACACGGGAATGCGCACCCCTTCCGGGGCGGGCCAGGTGAGCACGATGTACGCCGTCACCAGGAGGGCCTTGTCGGCAATGGGATCCAGGTAGGCCCCTAGGAGCGAGCGCGAGGCCAGCCAACGGGCCAACGCCCCATCCAGGGCGTCCGACAGCCCGGCCAGGAGAAAAATGGCCAAAGCCCAACGGTAGTTGCGCTCCACCACCGCCAGGGCGAACAGCGGCACAGCCACCAGCCGCAGCAGGGTGATGCCGTTGGGAATGGTGTAGGGGCGCAAGGCCAAGCGTACCTCTTGCGCCGCCCGCTGCGCCACCCGGCCCACTCCCCTGCGTGGCTCCGGCGGCTTGCTCACAGCCCTTCCCTCCGCAGCGTTTCCTCGCGGATATAGGTCATCTTCCCCTCCGAGGTGAGCAAACCGCTGGCCTCCAGCTCGCTCATCAGGCGGGTGACGGTTTCCCGGGTTGTGCCAATGGCGGCAGCAATGTCCTGGTGGGTGGGCCGACGGACCGCCACCCAGCCGTTGCCCAGCGCCTCCCCGTGCTCCCGCGCCAGCTGCATGAGGTAGCGGGCCAAGCGCCCGAGCACGTCCATGCTCACCAAGCTCTCCATATGCTCGTTGGCTCGCCGCAACCGACGGCTCAGCTCGCGCAGCAAGGCCCGCGCAATGCTGGGGGAGGTATCCAAAAGACGGGCAAAGTCCTGTCGGTAAATGCGGTACACCACCGAGGGCAACTGCGCCACCACCGAGGCGGAGCGGGGCTCATCGTCCAACAGCGACATCTCGCCAAAAAACGCCCCAGGACCCAGGGTAGCGAGGATCACCTCCTTTCCTTCCGGCGAAGGAACAACCACCTTCACCCGGCCAGAGGCGATGAGGTACAGGCCGTCACCCAAGGAGTTCATTTGGATCACCACCTCCTCGGGCCGATACTCCAGCCGCTGGGCGGTGCGGGCCAGGGCAACCAGTTCCCTCTGCCCCAGTCCCGAAAACAGAGAGGATGAGGCCAAAAGCTGCTCCACCGTTAGCATGGCGTCAGCTCCCACATCCTCGCCAGCAGCCGCACCACATCCCCCCCCGTCATGCTTCGCTCACCACCGGGCAGCTGCAGGCACTGAGCGTTGCCCTCGTTGGCCAGGCACAGGTTGAGGTGGGAAAAACCCAGCACCGCCAGGAGACGGGTGAGCACCCCTTGGAGCTCTTGCCCGGTGACCGCCCGCGCGGGAAAAACCCGGCGGGTGAGGGGATCCCCCTGCAGGATTCCCGCCTGCACCAAGATGAGCACTTCCCGCTGGGCGGCATGGCCGACCAGATCCTCGTACAGCGGCACCGGGCCGGCGGCCTTTTCCGCTAGCTGGGGAAAATAAAACAGCAGCAACACTGCCAGCTCCCCCCGCGCCAGCCGGGGGGACTGGGCGGCCGCCCGCACCAGCGCCGGAGGGCTTTGCCATCGCGCCCTTTCTTCCGCTTCCCGCACCCGCAGGCAGCGGGTGGGGTTTTGTGGCGGCAGGCGCCGGTACAACGTGGCCGCCAGCTCCCACTTGCCTTCCACCCCCGCCACCTCCGCTTTCAACAGCAGTCCCCCTTCATCCTCGGGAAGGGGAAGCACCAGGAGTTTGGCCGCCTCGGTATTACCCGCCGCCAGGGCGGCCCGCACCGCCACCTCCCGCAGGGAGCGCAGCTGCGGTGCGTGCTCCAGCGCGCGGCGCGCCGTCTCCAGAGCCGCCGCCGCTTGCCCTGCCGCCATGAGCTTGGCTGTCTCTTCCTCGGCTGCCCGGACAAAGCGTTCCACCAGCTCCGTTCGGCGACGCTCCCAGCTGGCCTGGCCTGTCAGCTGCGCCAACTGCTGCGCCGCCTCTGCCGCCCCCAAAAGCTGACCCTCCCGCTCTCCCGCCAGCAGCGCCAACTCCCACCCGGTGGGGTAGCGAGGGTGAGCCTGGGCAAAGGCGGCAAGGCGCGGCCAAAGGTTGGGCTCACCGGCTCCAAAGGCAATGCCCAGCTGCAACAGCTCCGCCAGGGGATGCTGGGGTGGAAAGGCCACGAAAAGCTTTTTGGCGCCGCTCACATCACCGGCATCGGCCAGGGTCCAAAGGCGCACCGCCGTCTTCTGCTGGCTGCGCGTCAACGGCTCACCAGGTGCCTGTTCCAGTCGCAGCGGGGGCAAGAGGCCACGCCCCCGCGGCAGGGTGGTGCAAGCGGTGAGGAACAAGGAGAGGACGAGGGCGAACCTACGCCCCAACCTCCCCCTCCCCCCGCGCCAGGCACAACGAGGCAATGGCGTGTTTGAAGATGAGCTGCTCCTGACCGTGGCTCTCCAACACCACGCAGTACCGGTCAAAGCGCTTGAGGTAGCCGGTGAGGCGCCTTCCCGTGAGGAGGAAGACAAAAATCGGCTTGCCCTCGTTGCGCAGTGAAGCAAGGAATGCATCCTGAACGTCGGTCTTGGCCTGGCTATGCTCCACGGTAAGCCTCCCAAATCTCCAGTGCCCTGGACAAAACCTCCTCACCAAAGCCAAAAAGCCATTGCACCTCTGGCTCTCCGCGCAGCCAGGACAGCTGCCGCTTGGCCAGTTGCCGAGTGGCGTGGACCGTCGCCTGCACCGCTTCCACCTCGGTCCATTGACCGTCCACCACCCGCAGCGCCTGTCGGTAACCGATGGCCTTGAAGGCGTGTGCCGTCCGCGGCACACCCGACTCCACCAGCCTCCGGGTTTCGGCCACCAGGCCCCGCGCGAACATGTCTTCCACCCTGCCTGCAATCCTAACACGGAGCCGCTCTCGCTCGGGGTGTAGGGCCAGCAAGCAAAAACGGTACCTGGCTTGGTTCCGGGGGTGCTGGGCCCACAGCTCGGACAACGGCTTGCCCGCCACCCTGACCACCTCCAAGGCACGGAGAATCCGCTGGCGGTCGTTGGCCGCCAGTTTGGCCGCCAGCTGCGGATCCCGCAGCGCCAGCTCCTGTCGCAATGCCTCTGGGTTCTCCTCCCACTCCCGCTCCAACTGCCGGCGCAGGCGGAGATCCTTGGGTGGCTCTGGGAAAAGACCGTACAGCAAGGCGCGGACGTAAAACATGGTCCCCCCCACCACCACCGGCTGTTTGCCACGCTCCACCATGTGCCCGATGGCCGCATCGGCATCCCGCAGGAACTGGCCCGCCGAGTAGCGCTGGTGGGGTGAAACCACATCCACCAGGTGATGGGGAACCAGCGCCCGCATCCCCTGATCGGGTTTGGCTGTACCTATATCCATGCCACGGTACACGGCGAAGGCGTCAGCGGAAATCACCTCGCCGTTGAGGCGGCAAGCCAGCTGCGCCCCGAGCCAGGTTTTGCCCGCCGCCGTGGGGCCAGCCACGATGAGCAGTTTCGCCTCATTCACCGCCGCCCCCGAGGAAAACAGGTGGGTCGGTCCCCAGCTGCCAACCCCGGCCTTCCACCCAACGGATGCCATCCAAACCCCGGTTTTGCACCACCGCCAAAACCCGCGCCGCCCGCAACCGTGCCATGACCGAGGGGTGAGGAAAGGGAAATGGGGGATCGCTTCCCGTGGGAACCAGGGCCAAGCGGGGTGCCACCGCTCGCAAGAAGTCCTCGCCGGTGGAGGTGCGGGAACCGTGGTGGGCCACCTGCAATACCTGGGCCTGCACCACCACCCCCGAGCGCAGGAGCTCCCCCTCCCCAAAAGCGGAGAGGTCTCCGGTCACCAACAGGGTGGTGGCCGCCAGCCGACAGCGCAGGACCAGTGAGCCGTCGTTGTCCTCCCCTTCCCACCATGGCGGGGGCCACAGCACATCGCACGCCATCTCCCCCAGGCGCACCCGCTGCCCGGCACTCAAGGGCACCAGCTTCACCCCTCGCCGCCGGGCTTCCCAGAGCAAGGGCAGCAGCTCCGGCCGGGAAAGGAACACCTGCGGCAACCACAGCTGGCTCGGCCGGAGGACGGAGAGGACCAGGCTCGCACCGCCCACGTGATCCTGGTCCGGGTGCGTGAGGACCAGGGCATCCAGAAAGGCACTGCGCCGAGCCGCCACCCCCACCAGGGCCTCGCGGGGGTGGCGCCCCGCGTCCACCAGGAGTCTGCCCTCCTTCCCCGCCACCAGAAGTGCCATCCCCTGTCGCACCGGCAGCATGGCCATCTGAGCCGGGGTGGAACGCGGGCAGTAGGCCCAGAATACCGCAGCCAAGGTGCTCACCCCCACCGCCAAAGCTGCCCAACGGGCGCCGGTGAAGGGCAATAGGGCGCCACAGAACAGCACCGCCAGCAGGACTTGCACCCCGGTTTTTAGGGGGGGAAAAGCCCACAGCAGCTGCGAACCCCAATGGGCCAACTGGTGCAACAGCCAAGAACAGAGGCCTAAGCCATCCAAAAACCAACCGGCCAGTCCTGCCGCTACCCAAGCCGTTCCCGTGGCGAAAAGGGCCACCGCCACCATCACCGCCGCCAACGGGGCTGCCAGGAGGTTGCAGGCCATCCCCAACGCCGGCAGAAAGCCGAAGTGCACTCCGGTGATGGGCCAGGAGGCCAGCTGCGCCACCAGCGCCACCGCCACCGGCGCCCCCAAACCCCTCCCCCTGTCCGCCAGCACCGGTACCCAACGCACCAGGGCGAGGGCAACCCCTGCCGAGAGCTGAAAACCCACTTCCCACACCGCCCAGGGCTCCAGCAGCACCAAAAGCCCCACCACCCCCCAGAACACCGGCAGCAGCTCCAGGGGACGACCCCTTTGGCGCGCCAGGAGCAGCAAGACCGTGGCCGTGGCGGCTCGGCGCACCGGCGAAGCACCCCCGGAAAGCAACGCGAAGCCAATCACCATGGGGATTAACACCCACCGTCGCGTCTGCGGGCGAAAGCCAAAGAGCAACAGCAGGTACCAAAAAAAGGCCGCCACCAAGCCCACGTGCAACCCCGATACGGCCAGCAGGTGGGCCAGCCCTGCCTGGCGCAACGCCGCCACTTCTTCCTCCGGCAAACCCTCGCGACGACCCAACACCAAGGCCGCTGCCAAGGCCGCCGCGCGCTGTCGGGTGAGGGAAAAACCCGCCGCAGCGGCCAGCTGCTCCCGGCACGCCTGGCGCCACCCATCCAAACCCTGAGCTGGCTGCCGAGTCTTCAGCAAAAGAGGGCTTTTGACCCAAAGGGCGGGCAACACACCTCGGTGGGGGCGCCAAACTAACTCGCCTGCTCCCTCCGCCGTTGCACCTGGAGGGGGGAGGATCCACGGTTGGGCCGAGCCTCCAACCGTCAGGGTGAGCTCACCCGGCGGCTTCAGGCGAGTCGGCAAACCCTCCCACTGCACGAGTCGCACACGGGTGGACCATCCCGTCTCCCCACCTCGCCAACCGTCCCGCACCACCCCCACAAACCGCACGGGGATCCGCGCCTCCTGCGGCCAAAGCGCCACCGTCCTGGCGCTGGCGAGCCCCCCCAAAGACAACCCGAGCAAGAACCAGGCTGGTGGCCAACCACCGCGAAGGCAGATCCAGGCAACACTGGCTCCCGCCAGCGCTGCCAACGCTGCCTTGCCCCCGGTGGGAACCACTCCTCCCAGGGCTAAACTGGCACTGCCCGCCACCACTCCCAACCCCCACAGGCAAAGCTCAACCCCCACCCTAGGCCCGTTGGAAGAGGACCGCCAGCTCCACATGGTGGGTTCCCGCAAAAAGGTCAAACAGCTTGGCCCAGACCACCTGGAAGCCTCGTCG
This sequence comes from Thermoanaerobaculum sp., assembly GCA_025060245.1. Taxonomy (GTDB): domain Bacteria; phylum Acidobacteriota; class Thermoanaerobaculia; order Thermoanaerobaculales; family Thermoanaerobaculaceae; genus Thermoanaerobaculum. The sequence continues at coordinate 9,278 of JANXCP010000073.1, forward strand.
GACCAAGCCCTGGGAGTCCCTGGCCAAACAGGCCGGATCGCAGGAGAGGTAAAGGACCGCCTGCAGCTTCGCCCGCTCCGCTGCCCGCCGCACCAGCGGTGACAGCCCGCCGCGCGGGGGATCCAGGATGAGCAGCTGCGCCTCCTCCAGGACCCCTTGCTGGACCGCCGCTTCCGCCTGGGTGGCCCATACCTGGGCCCGGGGAAGATTTTTTTGGGCTGCGGCAGCAGCTCTTCGTGAGACCTCCACCACCCTCACCTGCCGCGCCCCCCCTTGCCACGCAGCCGCCGCCAGAAAGCCTACGCCGCCGTAGAGGTCCACCACCCGGTCAAAACCCCCGTCGCGCACCACCTCTGCCACCGTGCACCAAAGGGGCTCCAGGAGGAATCGGTTGCCCTGGACGAAAGACCCCAGCGGCACGACCAAGGGCTCAGGAAGGGCCAAAAAGAGCTCTCGCTCCCCCCAACCGCCGCCGTGAAGGTTCCAAAACCCCTGCACTCCCGGAAGCTCCGGTGGAGCGCCGGGGCGCATGCCACGGAACAGCACCAGTCGCTGCCGTGCGGCTAGATCCTCCAGAAACTCCACCTCGCCTGCCGGAAAACTCGCTGCCCCAAGCACCTTTGCCCAATGCGGCAGGAGGGCCACGAGCTCCTGCGACAGCACCCGACAACCCTTTAGGTTCGCCACGCGGTGCGAGCGGGGGGCAAAAAAACCCAACTGGCCCTGTTGGGGATCCCAGTGCAACCTCCCGCGGAGGCGGTAATGCCATGGGGATGGGAAAAAGGACCCTTGCTCCACGGCTCGCCGCAGCGATTCGGGCGCGCCCCGTAGAGCGCCGGCCAAAGAAGCCTTGTAAGCCTGTTCGCGAAACCGGTAAGCCACGTGGGCGAAATCACAGCCGCCACAGGTCGTGCCCGCCTGGGGGCACGGCTCCGCCTCCCGCCACGGCGATGGGTGGAGGACCCTTACCGCCCTCCCTTCCACCACCCCCCGCCGCCGGCGCTCCTCCTCCACCTGCACCCGCTCCCCGGGCAGCGCCCCTGCCACCAGCCACACCTGGTCTAGGCGGGCCACGCCCCTTCCGCCAAAGGCCAGGGCGATGACCTCAAGCTCCATCGGCGGTGAGCTCCAGACGGGGCAAACCCAACCGCTCCCGCACCTCCCGCAACAGCGCCACCCTCCAGGCCTGCTCCGACAGGCTGACCCCTGGGGGGAGGGCATCCTGGAGTTGGGCTTGCAGCTGTGCTTGCTCGGCCGGTGGAAGGGCCTCCCATAGGGCAGCCAAGGTGTGTTCCTCCAGCTCCGCCAGCAGCTCCGCCAAGGTTGCCGGCGGCACCTGACGGGGCAGGGATTCCAAGGCCTTCACCAGCCCTGCCAGCAACTCCCGCAGGCGCGGCTGCTCCAACCCATCCCGCACGGCCGCCACCTGAGTGATCAGCCGCGTCAGCCCTTCCTCAGCACA
>JANXCP010000074.1 GCA_025060245.1 Thermoanaerobaculum sp.
GAAAACGCTGCGGGCGGAAGGCTTGCGGGTCAGCCGGACGAGCTCGTATCCCGCGAAGTAGGTACAATGCGCCGCCAGTCCCCTTCCCGCCGGGTGACGCGCTGAGAATCCAGCCATTCCAGGATGGGGATGGCCAATTTGCGCGTCAGGCCGAAGCGTTCCTTAAACTGGCCCACATCAAACCGCTCCACCCCCCAACGGTGCAACGAGGCGGTGATCTCCTCCAGGAGCTGGCGATGGAGGATCCACTTGCCCCCAACCCGTACCAGCCGACCCTGGCTGATGAGGAGCTGCAGGGTCCCCTCCACGGTCTTGGGGTGAGCGCGCAGTTGGGCTGCGGCCTCCTGGGGGGACGGGGCGGCAAACCCCGCCTGGCGGTACAGCTGTTCCAATTGCACCGCCAGAGGGTTGGTCAGGGGTTGAAGGTCAGCGGCAAAAAAACGCCCCCCCTGTTCGCGGGCAATCCCCGCCGCCGTGAGCCGTTGCCAGTAAAAGCTCCGTAAGGCCTTCCCCTCGGGCAGCTGAAGGGCGGAGGCGAGCTCCCCCCCGGGAAGGCCCAAATCTGCCCGCTCCTTGAGGATGGCCTGGGCGTGCTGGAGCACCTCGTGCACCACTGCTTCTGCCAACAACAGCGGTTCTTTGCCGCCCACCACGGCAAGCTCTCCTGCCACCTCCAGCTTGCCTAGCTCCGCTGCTAAACCCTCGGGAAACACCCCCACTAACCCCGCCAACCGGGAAAGGGGAAGCCCTTCACGCCCTGCTTGGGTGATCTGATGCAGCAAGAATAAAGCTTCCCGGGGATGCGGAAGTTTGTGCAACGCTTCCAGCTTCTTCCGGGGTATCCGAGGTGGCGCCGGATCCAGCACCTCTCCACCCCCCAGGGTCGTGGGCGGGCTTGCCCGCCGCACCACCACCCGATCCAGGGGGAACACCACCAGCGGCTTGGCCAACCGCAGGATCACCTTGGCGCTGGTGCCGGGCAGGGCGGGATGGGGGAGGCATCGCTCCACCCGTGCCAGCGTGCGGCTGGCCAGTAGGTGCAGCCACAGGCTGTCCCCCTCGGCCAGCAAGGGGGCTTCGGGGAGCAGCTGCAGGTTTACCACAACCCGCGCGGTGGGCTGCCAAGGGCCGGGGTTGAGAATTTGCGCTCCGCGGGGGATGTCCTCCACCTTCAGCCCTGCCAGGGCCAGCGCCACCCGCTCACCGGCAAAAGCGCGCTGCCGCGGCTGGCCGTGGACGTGAATGCTGCGGACGCGGCTGGTTTGCCCCGGTGGGTACACCCACACTTCGGTCCCCACCTGCACCTCACCCCAGCGGGCGGTCCCCGTGACCACGGTGCCAGCACCGGGAAGGGAAAAGACCCGATCGGCGGCCAGGCGAAAGGGTCGGAACGGCTCGGCGCGGCGCTGCACCGCCCGGGCCGCGGTGAGGATGGCCTCCTTAAGCTCGGGCATTCCTTGGCCGGTCATTGCCGAGCAGGCAATGATGGGTGCCTCCGCCAGTGGGCCGCCAGCTAAGGTGCGCCTCACCTCCTCGTTCCGTACCGCGAGCTCAGCGGGGCTTACCGTGTCCGCTTTGCTCAAGGCCACCACCCCTCCCCGAATGCCCAAGAGCTGGAGGATGGCCAGGTGTTCGCGGGTCTGCGGCATCACCCCTTCGTTGGCCGCCACCACCAGGAGGGCTTGGTCCACGGCTCCTGCGCCCGCCACCATGGTGTGCACCAGGCGTTCATGGCCGGGAACGTCCACAAAGGAAACCTCCACCTCCCCCAGGGGATCCGCCAGGGGGGCAAAACCCAGCACCAAGGTGATCCCCCGTTCCTGTTCCTCCTTCAGGCGGTCGCACCAGACCCCGGTGAGGGCATGGACCAGGGTGGTCTTGCCGTGGTCAATGTGGCCGGCGGTGGCAAAGACAACGGCCCGCATGCCCACCATCTTACGCCCTCAGGAAGCTGCGCGACGCGGTTGCGAAGAGGCCAGCGGGTTTGCCGGTCCTGGGCGAGCCCCGGCTATACTCGGACCATGCCGGAGGAGCGAGAAGCCAAGCTGCCCGTGGAGGACCTTCCGAAGGTGCGGCGGCGACTGCAGGCCTTGGGCGCCCACCTGGAAACCCCACCCACCCGCGAGTCCAACTGGGTGCTGGACGATCTTTCGGGGAGCTTGTACCACCGCGGATGTCTGTTGCGCCTGCGCCAGTGGGGAAAACAGCACCTGCTCACCTTTAAAGGCCCCGGGCGCATGGAGGGCGGGGTGAAGGTGCGAAAGGAGCTGGAAACGGGCGTAGAGCACGTGGAAAAGACCTTACCGATCTTGGCTGAGCTGGGTTTTGCCGTGGCCTTCTTCTACGAGAAGGAGCGGGAAAGCTGGCGGGTGGGCTCGGTCACCGTGGCTCTGGACCATACACCTTTAGGGGATTTTGTGGAGCTGGAGGGGGAGGCGGAAGCCCTTGGGGCGGTGGCGGCGCAACTGGGGCTGGACCTGCGGCGGGCGGTGGCTGCCACCTACGCGGAGCTGTGGCAGGAACACCGCCGCAAGCACCCGCAGGCGCCGGCGCACATGGTCTTCCCATGAGGGGCATGCTCTTGGCGGCGGGGCGCGGCGTGCGCATGGAGCCGCTGTCCTCGCTCATCCCCAAACCCGCCCTGCCGGTCCTAGGCCAACCGTTGCTGGCCCCAAGCCTCCAAACCCTTGCCGCCGGGGGGTGCCACGCCATCGTGGTCAACCTGCACCATCGGCCGGAGCAGGTGGTGGCGGCGGTGCGGCAGGTGCCCGTCCGGTGCCCGGTGCTCTTCTCCCTGGAGCCGCACCTGCTGGGGCCGGCGGGAGGGCTCGCCGCGGCCCGCTCCGCCTTGGCCGGCGGGCCGGTGTTGGTGGCCAACGCCGACTGCTGGAGCCAGTTGGACCTGCAGCCGCTGCTGGCAGCGGGAAGCCCCGAACTGGCCGTGTTGGCCCTGCTGCCCCATCCCGATCGAAGGCGCTGGGGAGCGGTGGAGGTGGACCAACAGGGGCGGGTGCGCCGCTTCTGGTCGCCGGGGGAAGGACTGGACCGCCCAGGCTTCCTGTTCACGGGATTCCAACTCTTGGGTGAGCACACGCTACCCCTCCTGCCACAGCCCCCAGCTCCCATGATGGCCTTTTGGCAGCCCCTCGTGTCCCAGGGCCGCCTGTACGCGGTGGTGGTTTCCGGAGCCTTTGCGGAGGCGGGAGATCCCTACGCCTACTGGCAGCTGGTCATGGATCGGTTGGCCGGCGCCACCTACGTCCACCCCGCGGCCCGGGTGGAGCCTTCGGCGTGCCTGAAGCAGACCGCCGTCAGCGTCGGGGCCCACATCCAGGGTGGTGCCCGCCTGGAAGGGTGCGTGGTGCTCCCTGGCGCGGTGGTGGGGGAGGGGGCAGAGCTTTGCCGCTGCATCGTAGGGAGAACTGTGGCGCCAGGAGAACGAGGGGAGGACCTGGTGCTGCTGCCCCACCAAGACCGCCCCCTTCCCACTAAAAACTGAACGCCACCCATTCCCTGCGCAGCTGGTCCCAGGTGAGCAGTCGCACGGCGCCGGAAGGGCTCACGCGCACCGCCGCCACCCGACTACCCGACGAGAGGTAAATGGAGCCGGGGGTGGCCCCGAAACCAGGGGAAAAGCTCAGCAGACCAGCCTGTCCCACGCTCAAACCCTCCTGGGGGACCCACCCTTCTCCCCCTGGCTGGGGGACGCGAAGGCCCACGGGGGGCCCGAGACGTACCTGGGGTGCCACATCGCGCAGGTAGACTTTGCCGCCCAGAACTGGATCACGGCCGGTTAAGTACTCCTTGCGCGAAACCCCGTTTCCGTTGCCGTCCCGCACCAGCACGTAGAAGCGACCACGGGCGTCCACATCAAAGACCAGGGCCACCTTGGACAGGTACTGCGCCGCCAAGCTAGGGCAGCGTTGCAGGTCAGAAACGATCCGGTACGCACCTTGGGCCAGGCCGGCACGTGCCAGCGGTCGGTCCCAGGCGGGAAGCGCCACCGCCACCATTAGGGCCACGAGCGCCATCACCACCAGAACCTCCAGGAGCGAAGAGCCCCTTTGCGTTTTCATCAGCAGCCTCCGGAACTTGCGGGGGGCTTTGGGCCCCCCGCGCCGTCCACGCCACGTCTTTGTTCAGGTTTTAGTTGTTTCCACTGACCTTCGCCGCCTGCCCGCGGGGGCGAGAGGTGGCGACCTTTTGCTTCAGGGTTGTAGCCCCGCTGGTGACCACGTAGGGCTTGAGCAGGGCAAAGGTTTTCTCGCCAATTCCCTTCACCCGCATGAGCTCCTCCGGGCTCTTAAAGGGGCCCTGCTTTTCCCGAAACTCCACGATCCGCTGGGCCAGGGCCGGCCCCACCCGCGGCAGCAGCTGAAGCTCTTGGGTTGTGGCGGTGTTGATGTTGACCACTCCCCCCTTGTCCGCGGTGGCCAGGGCAGGCAACGCAAGACCAGTAAACAAGGCCAGGCTCAACAGCATCCTCCTCATGGCAAACCTCCTTTCTCTTGGCTCGTGCTTAAGTTTTGCTCGTTGGTTTGTTGGTTTTCTTTAAGGTCCTCGGCTTGTCATCCTCCACCTCCCGCGCTTTTCCAGTGAAAGCCCCGTGCCAAGCTTGCCCTCGCGGCAGAAGTTCTTGATTTTGAGCGTCTTGGTTTTGCTCAGGAGGAGGCGGAAGATCCCGCAGGTGTTAAGCTTTTCATGCAGGGAGTGGTAGGGTGGCGCAGGAAATGGGGCACGCTGACTGTCAAGTTCTTTTTACAGCTGACGAAGAGGCTTACACCCTGGAGGTGGCCACGCCCCGTGATCTGGCCGCCCTTTATTCCCTGGATCGCCTTTGTTTTGGCACTCGGGCCTGGAGTTGGCGGGCGTGGCGGGAAGTGGTGGTGTGGCCTGGGTGGACCTGTTTGGTCTTGCGCGGACGCTGGCACATGGTGGGGGCCATGGTACTGCTCCTCTGGCCACCTGTGGCCCACCTCTCCTCCCTCGCAGTACACCCGAACTTTCGCGGCAAGGGTTTGGGCAGTGGGATGCTGGCCGATGCTCTGGAGCGGGCGCGGCGGGCTTCCTGCCGGTGGATGTCCTTGGAGGTGGATCGGGAAAGCCCGGCGGTGCGCCTGTACCGTCGCTTCGGGTTTGGTGTGGTCCGCCGCTTCACCGAAGACGGCATTGAGCGTTTGGAGATGGTGAAAAGGTTGGCGGAGCAGCGATGAGCGGCGAACTGGCCCTGGTGATTACCGGTGCGTGTGGGATGCGCCTTCCCGTGCGCTTTGCCGAGTTGGCCCTGGAGCACCCCCAGGTGGCAGGTCTGCACCTGGTGTTCTCCAACGGCGCGCGACTGGTATTGGCCTCGGAGCTGGGCAAGGTGTGGGCTGATCCGGCGGGGTTTGTGGCGTCCCTGCGGGTGCGGGAAGAGGTCCGAAGCAAAGCCTGGGTGTGGCGGGAGGGGCAGATGGACGCCCCCATCGCCTCAGGGTCCCACCTCCTTCGGGGAGTGGTGGTCCTCCCCTGCTCCGCCGCCACCGCCTGCTCGTTGGCCGCGGGGGTGTCCCGTGGCCTGGGGCAGCGGGTAGGGGACGTGGCGTTGAAGCAGCGCTGGCCCTTGATCCTGGGCTTTCGCGAGACGCCCCTCTCCCGCATTCACCTGCAGGCGCTCCTGACCCTCACCGAAGCGGGGGCCATCGTCATGCCCCCCATTCCCGCCTTTTACGTTGCTGGTGAGGACTTGGGCAGCTTTGTGGAGCACTACTGCATGCGGGTGTTTGACCTGTTGGGTCTGCCCTTTACCGCCCCACACCTGCGCTGGCGAGGGGTTTAGGGGTGCGTGTCCTCAGGTTCCTTGCCCAGTTGTCCGAATTGGTAGCCTTTCCCCACACCGTCTTCGCCTTGCCCTTTGCCTTCCTTGGGCTCTTGGAGGCGGCGGGGGGGCTGCCCCCCCTCTCCACGGCCCTGTGGGTCCTGCTGGCCATGGTGGGGGCGCGGACGGCGGCCATGGCCTTTAACCGGCTAGTGGATCTCCCCTTTGATGCGGCCAACCCGCGCACGGCCCAGCGGCCCCTGCCGGCGGGTAGGCTGGCCAAGGCCCACGCCTGGGCTTTGGTGGTGGCCGGCGCGGTGGTGCTGGTGGTGGCGGCGGGACAGCTCAACCCCCTCTGTTTGGCCCTCTCGCCGCTGGCGTTGGCCTGGGTGCTGGGGTACTCCTACACCAAGCGCTTTACGGCCTTTTCCCACCTCTGGTTAGGCATGGGGCTGGCGATGGCGCCGGTGGGCGGGTGGCTCGCAGTGACGGGAAGTTTTGCCCTCCCCCCACTGGTCTTGGCCGGGGCGGTGGCCTTTTGGGTGGCGGGTTTTGACATCCTTTACAGCCTGCAGGACCTGGAGTTTGACCGAGGCGCTGGGCTGTTCTCCCTGCCCGCCCGCTTTGGTGTGGCAGCGGCCCTGGGCGCTTCGCGCCTGTCCCACGCCCTGGCAGCTGCCGGTTTTGCCGCCTTTGCCTGGTTGGTTGGCGCTGGGCTTTGGGGTGGAGTGGCGGTGGGATTAGCCTGCTCGTTGCTGGTGGCCCAGCACCTGTTGCTGGCGCGAGGGGGACTGGCACGGATCCAGACGGCATTTTTCACCGCCAACGGCTTTCTTTCCCTTTCCATGCTGGGCCTTTTTGCCCTTGATATCATCACCCGCCGATGAGCGATCCTCCCTTTCCGTTTCGTCATGTGGCGGTGGAGGGGCCCATTGGCGTGGGCAAGACCTCGCTGGTGGAGCGGTTGGCGGCGCGTTTTTCCGGGGTCAAGGTGTTGGAGGATGTTACCAACCCTTTCCTGGACGCCTTCTACCGCGGTGTTCCGGGGGCCGCCTTTCAGGTGCAAATCTTCTTTCTCCTCTCCCGTTACCAACAGCACGCCGAGTTACGGCAACCTGAGCTCTTCACCCGGCTGGTGGTGGCGGACTACACCCTGGCCAAAGACCGCCTCTTTGCTCAGTTGAACCTGTCGGAGCAGGAGTTTGCCCTTTACGATCGTCTCTACCGCCTCTTGGTTCCGGGGTTGCCCAGGCCGGATCTGGTGGTCTACTTGGAAGCCTCGGTGGACGTTTGTTTGGCCCGCATCCGCAAGCGTGGCCGGCCCTTTGAGCGTACAATAGATGCGGGGTACTTGCGGCGTCTGAAGGAAGCGTACGCCCAGTACTTTTTCCACTACAACGAGACGCCGCTGTTGGTGGTGAACACCGATGATTTGGACTTCGTGCACCGGGAGGAAGACTTTACCGCCCTGGTGGAACAAATGGCGCGTGTCCAGCGGGGCACGCACGTTTTTATACCGCTCGGATCCGGCACGTGACCGAGACGGGGAGCACCCGCTGCCTTTGACGCTTTTGGCGGCGTGGATCCCAGACGGGACCGCGACCTGCCTCACCGGATCCGTCGGTCCAGGAGGGACCGATGGAGGAGAAGGTAACTGCCGCGAGCCTCACCACCCGTAAGGGAAAAGAGAAGATTGTCATGGTGACTGCCACCGACGAGCCCACCGGTCGCCTGGTGGACCGGGCGGGGGTTGACGTGGTGTTGGTGGGGGACTCCCTGGCCATGGCGGTGCTGGGACGTCCCAACACCCTGTCCTTGACCGTGGAAGAGATGGTGCACCACACCAGGGCGGTGGCAGCCGGGGTGCGCCGAGCGCTGCTGGTGGCGGACATGCCCTTCGGCTCCTTCCAAGTTTCCGTGGGGGAGACGGTGCGCAACGCCTGCCGGCTGGTGGGGGAGGCCGGTGCGGAGGCGGTGAAGTTGGAGGGCGCTCGGGTGGAGGAGGTGCGGGCGCTGGTGAGGGCAGGCATTCCGGTGATGGGGCATGTGGGTCTCACCCCCCAGTCCCTCCACCTCTTCGGGGGCTACCGCGTGCAGGGGAAAAGCCTGACCGCGGCGCAAAATCTGGTGAGCCAAGCCCGTGCTTTGGAAGAGGCCGGCGTCTTTGCCTTGGTGGTAGAGGGGGTTCCCCCCAGTGTGGGCAAGGCCATCACGGCGGCGGTGGGTATCCCCACCATTGGCATTGGGGCGGGTCCCTCCTGTGATGGCCAAGTGCTGGTGTTGGCGGATCTTTTGGGGTTATCGGCCCGGCCGGCGCCCCGCTTCGTGCGGCGCTACGCCGACCTGGCGGACACCATTTGCCAGGCAGTGGCCCGTTTTGCTGCCGATGTGCGCGAGGGGAGCTTTCCAACAGTCCAGGAGTGCTATCCGGACCCACCGGAGGTGGCCGCCTGGGCAGCGGGGGAGGTGTGAGGTGCTGGTGGTAACCACCATTGCAGCGGTGCGGGCGCGGCGCCACGAACTGTGGCGCAGCGGCCACAAGGTGGCCTTTGTACCCACCATGGGCGCACTCCATGAGGGCCACCTCACCTTGGTTCGCCGCGGGCGAGAGCTGGCGGATGAGGTGTGGGTTTCGGTGTTCGTCAACCCCACCCAATTTGGACCGGGGGAAGACTTTGCCCGCTACCCCCGCACCTTGGAGCGGGATGTGGAGCTCCTCCGAGAGGTGGGGGCGGCTCTGGTCTTCGCCCCGTCGGAGAAGGAGATGTACCCGCGCCCGGCGGAAGTGTCCCTGACCTTCCCGAACCTCTCGCGCCACCTCTGTGGTGCCCATCGCCCTGGACACTTTGCCGGCGTTGCCCTGGTGGTGAGCAAGCTGTTCAACATCGTGCAGCCGGAGGTGGCGCTTTTTGGGGCGAAGGACTTCCAGCAGGCGGTGCTGGTGCGGCGCCTGGTGGAGGACCTAAATTTCCCGGTGCGCCTGGAGGTGGTGCCCACGGTCCGGGAGGCGGATGGCCTGGCCATGTCGTCGCGCAACGCCTACTTGGATGCCTCCCAGCGCCAGCAAGCCCTGGCCCTTTGGCGAGCTCTTTCGGCGGCGCAGGCGGCGGTGCTAAAGGGGGAGCGTTCGGCCAAGGCCCTGGAGGGGCTCATGCTCTCCGTGCTCGGGCAAACCCCGGGGGTGCGCCCGCAGTACGTGGCGGCAGTAGACCCAGAAACCCTGGAGCCGGTGGAGGAAGTCCAAGGAACGGTGCTCTTGGCCCTGGCGGCGTACGTGGGCTCCACCCGCCTCATTGACAACCTGCTGGTGGAGGTACCCCAATGATGCTGCGGCCTTTTCTCCGGGCGAAGATTCACCGGGCGCGGGTGACGCGGGCAGACTTGCACTACGTGGGCTCCATTACCGTTGACGCCGAGCTGCTCCAGGCTGCCGACCTGTTGCCGTTGGAAGAGGTGGAGGTGTACAACATCAGCCGCGGTACCCGGTTTTCCACCTACTGTATCCCTGGCCTGCCTGGGAGTGGGGAAATTGGCGTGAACGGGGCGGCCGCCCACCTGGCCCACGTGGGAGACTTGGTCATCGTCTGTGCCTACGCCCTCCTGGACCGGGAAGAGATCCCCCACCACCGGGCCCGGGTGGTGTTGGTGGGGGAGGGCAACCGCGTGGCCCAGGTGCTTCTCAAAACCCCTTTTGACGAAGCCACCTAGAGGTACTTGAGCATTTCCTTGGCCATGGCCGCATCCTTGTAATCGGGGGCGACGTTGAGCAGGTGGGTGAGCAGCTCCTTGGCCTTGGCGTTGTCACCCGTGCGCACGTAGATCATGGCGAGCTCATACAGGGCGGGTGGATAGTCGGGGTTGATGGCCAGGGCCTGTTCCAACAGGGGCTTGGCCTTGTCGTCCTCGCCTTTGTTGATGTGCTCTGCCGCCTCGGAGAACAACACCGCCGGATCGGTGGGGTTGGCTTTCTTGTAGGCCGCCATGTACTGCTCGTACAGCGTCCGGTCCCCCTTAGCCAGCGCCGCGTTGGCCGCAAGGGCCAGGCACGGGGCAAAGTTCGCCTTGACGGCGAGGCACTTTTCCGCGGCAGTGAGGGCCTCTGCCGCTTTGCCCGCAGCCAGGTCCGCATCGCCAATAGCCAGCCAAGCCAAGTAAAGGTCCGGTTTCTTGTTCACCGCTTCCAAAAACTTTGCCCGCGCTTCCGCCTTCTTGCCCGCCTCCCACAGGTCGCGGCCTTCGCGCAGCTCGCGCAGACCCGGTTCTTCCGCCTCGGCGGCCGCCTCCTCCAGCTTCTTGAGGGTAAAGTTGAGCTCCAAGGTCTGCCCGCCGATGAGCGGCTTGTTGAGCTGCTCAATGGCCTGGAACCCCGGGGCCTCCACGTGGAACAGGTACTCCTTGGTGGCGTCCACGATCACCAAGGAGTAGCGCCCTTTGGCATCGGTGGTGATCTCCTTGCGGAACGTCCCGACCGCAGGACAGGTGATGATGATCTTGGCGCCGGCAATGGGGTTTCCCCTCACGTCGGTGACGACGCCCTTCACATGGCCTTGTGCTTGTGCAAACAGGAGCACAGGCACGAAGAAAACAAACAAAACTACGAAAAGGCGCTTGATCATACTGCCTCCCCAGGGGTTTCCCCCCAACTCCAAAGTGTAGGCTTCCTCCGGCGCAGGAGCAAGGAGGGGCTTGTAGGGTTTCCACGCTCCTGGCGGAGCAGCAGGGTGGGGTGCGCCTGGCCCAAGTTGAAAAAAAACGGGGCAAGGCCATCACCTTGCCCCGTGACTTTTCCTGCCGATTGCAAATCTTCCTGCTTACCACAGCCGGCGGGCGAGCCACACCCCGCTTCCCGCCAGCAGCAGCACCAAGGCCAAAAGCCCCCACTCCTGCAGGG
>JANXCP010000075.1 GCA_025060245.1 Thermoanaerobaculum sp.
GCACATCGCCGTTGGGCTGAAGGACCCCGTAGGCGCCACAGTAGACCCCGCGGGCCACCGGCTCCAGCTGGGCAATCAAGCGGCAGGCGGCGATCTTGGGCGCGCCGGTGACGCTGCCACCGGGAAAAGTGGCAGCCAACAGCCCTTGCCACTGCACCCCAGGCCGCAGCCGGGCGCGTACCACCGCCTCCCGGTGCACCACGTCACGGGTCACCACTGGCCGCGAAGGGTGAACCACCTCCACACTTGCTGGCACCGCTACCCGTCCGAGATCGTGGCGCACCAAATCCACGATCATGGCCAGCTCCGCCTGTTCCTTTTCCCCCACTTGGCCCTCCGGGGGGACCGACCAGGTCCCCTTGATGGGCCAGCTCTCCACCTCCGCCCCTTTCGTTGCCAGGAACAGTTCCGGGGAAAGGCCCAGGACGGAAAAGCCCAACTCTTGGTCCTGCAAGAAGAAGGCAAAGCGAGGGGGGCTATCCCCGCACAGGGTGGTAAAAAGGCCAGCCGGGTCGCCGGAAAACCCCACCTCCCATCGGCGGGTGAGGTTCACCTGGTACACATCCCCCCGGCCAATGGCCTGACGAATGGCCTCCACCCCCCGGTGGTACTCCTCGCAAGAAAGGGAACAGCGCCAGGGGGGCTGGCAGGAAAAATCACCCGCCGGTCCGGTGCGTTCCGCCCGCTCCCATTGGGGCACGACCCAATAGAAGGGGGGCAAGGGGTTCGTCCCTTGCGGCACCTGGAGCCCCGTGTCAAGCCACGGGGCCATGTCGTAGGCGATCAGCCCCACCGCGGGCCCGTGGGCCTTCACCAGCTCTTGGAGCACGGCAAAGGGGGTTTTCACCTCCTGGGGCCAGCGCTCGCCCTGTTGCAGGAGGAACTTGCTCTCCCCCCACCACAGGCGAGCCACCACGGGGCACTGGTGCACCGAGGTCAGCCCGCGAAAACCAGCTCCTAAAGCCCAGCGGATGACCGCCACGCCGCCATTATGGCCGAGGTCGTTCCTGCGGCCGGTCTCGCTGCGGGCCCACCCCGGCGCTTTTAGGTGGTCTTCAGCCGCGCATGGCCTCCACGGGGGTGAGGCGAGCCGCTTGACGGGCAGGCCAGAGGCCGGAAAAGAAACCCACCGCCACCGCAAAGGCAAAGGCGAAGGCCAAGCCGCCAGGGGAGGGGGGCAAACCGGATTCAAAGGCGCCGGAGGCCACCTGCGTCACCCCAACCCCCAAGGCCAACCCTGCCAGGCCCCCCAGGAGGGAAAGGGAGGTGGACTCCACCAGCACCTGCGCCAGGATCGCGTGGTCGCTGGCGCCAATGGCCTTGCGCAGGCCGATCTCATACATACGTTCTGCCAGGGAGATGCGCAGCACCGAGTAGATGCCCACCCCTCCCACGAGGAGGGAAATGCCGGCAATGGCGGCAAGGACAATGGTCCAGTTACGCAGGATCACCCGGATCTCCTTTTCCGCCCTCAACATCTCGTCGGCCACGTTTTCCACCTCAAAGTCCTCGATGCCCCTGTGGGCGCGACGCATGATGCGTTCAATTTCTGCCTTAACCAGGGCCAGGTTTTCCTTGCGCTCCGTTCGCACGGTAATGAGGTTGACCCCCTCTCCGCCCGCCACATAGGCGCGGAAGGTGGCCAGGGGAACCAGCACGCCCTCCATTTCCCGCTGCGTCCAGCCGGAGTTGGCAAAGCGGTTGCCCAGTGGTGTTTCCACCCCAATCACCTGGAACGGCACCTCCCCCACCTTGATGGTGCGCCCCACTGGGTTTTCCTGGCCGAAGAGGGTGCTGGCCAGTTCGGCCCCCAGCACCGCCACCCGCCGCAGGGCTTCCTCATCCCCTTGGTGGAAAAACCGTCCTTGCTGAGTCGTTCGCTGGTGAACCTGGGCGTAGGAGGCGGTAACGGCGTACACCCGTACTCGCTTGGTCACGCCCCCACCCTGTACCGGCAGCTCCGCCAACCGGACCGCGGCCACGTGCTGCAGGGACTCCCCCTCCTGCTCCAGCAGTTGCCGGTCCCGCAGGGCAAGCCCACGGCTTTGGTGGGCTTTTTTCTGCGCCGCAAGCCCCTGGGGGGGTTGCGCGACGACAAACATGACCCCATCAAAACCTAATCCCTTGACACCCTGCCACACCGCCTCTCGCACTCCCGCCATGAGGGTCATGAGCACCACCATGGCCGCGGTGCCCAGTGTGACGCCAGTGAGGGTGAGCCCGGAGCGCAGCTTGTGCGCCCACACCTCCACCAGAGCCGAACGCACGCTTTCCGCAAAGGGGACCCTGGTCATTCGTACCTCAACGCCACCACCGGATCTAGCCTGGCCGCCCTCCAGGCCGGGTAGAGGCCGAACACCACCGCCACGCTCACCGCACACCCCACCGCCGCCACAATCATGGTGGGGGTCAGTACGGCCTGTTGGTCCAAAAGGTAGGCCATGCCGTGGACGAAACCGATCCCCAACAGCAGGCCCCCGAGCCCGCCAAGGCCGTTGACGAGGACCGTCTCCACCAAGAATTGCACTAAGACGTGGCTCCCCTTGGCGCCGAGGGCCTTGCGAATGCCCACCTCCCGCATGCGCTCGGTAAACGAAGCCAGCATGATGTTGGCCACCACGATTCCCCCTACCAAGAGCGCCACCAGCCCGCAGACGAGAAAGGTCACGTCGTAAATCCGGCTCTGCTGCTCCATTTGCTGGATGCGGTCCTGCCGATCGGCGATTTGGAAATCCTCCACGCCGTGGCGCGCGCGCAAGAGGCTGCGCAGGGCCGGCAGCGCCTGCCGATGGGCGTCGGCCGAAACCAGCCGCAGGGCAATCTCATCCACCCGCTGGCTTCCTGCCCCCAGGTACCGGCGCGTCAAGGTGGTGGCTGGAACCAGGATCAGCTCGTTCATCCACCCCAGGGCATTCCAGGTGTCGGCGCGGTTCCAGTAAAACTCCCTGTAGGCCAACACCCCCACCACCACCACCGCTCGTTCCCCGACCCGCAAGCTCTTGCCAATAGGGTCTGCGGAGCCAAAAAACTCCTGCGCGCGGTCAGCACCCAGGACGCACACCGCAGCACCGGTGGTCAGGTCCTCGCTGGTAAGGCCTCGCCCTCTGCCCAGGCGCAGCTCATGGAACTCTGCCCAACCTGGGGTAATGCCGGTGACCACCAGGCGTTTCTGCGCCATCGGTGAGCTGACCCAAAGCCTTTGCCGCACGGCAGTTTCCACCAGTTGGAAGTGGGGAATGCGCTGGGCAATGGCTTGGGCATCTTCCAGCGTCAGGCCCTTGCTGGAGCGCTCCTTAGCCGAAAGGCGCAGGGAATCCACGGGTTTGGGGTAGACCAGCACCTTGAGCGTGCCCCCGGTTTCCTGCCAGAACTCCATGGCCTTGGCCCGCTGCCCCGCCGACAAACCCAAAGTAGCCACCACCGAGGCTACGCCCAGGACCACCCCCACCGTCTGCAGGGCTGTCCGGGCACCGTAGGCGCGCACATCGGCCAAGGCGTCCAGGACCAGCTGCACCCACATGCCTAGAGGCTCCCCGTGTCCTCGGCAACTTGCCCGTCCACCAGCCGCACCACACGGCGCGCATGGGCTGCCACCTGCGGGTCGTGGGTGACCAGGATCACCGTTTGCCCTTGCGCGTTGATCTCGTCGAACAGCGCCATCACCTCGGCACCTGTGCTCTGGTCCAGGTTGCCGGTCGGTTCATCAGCCAGGAGCACAGCCGGGTGGTTGATCAAAGCCCGGGCGATGGCTGCCCGCTGGCGTTGCCCACCGGAGAGCTGCGAGGGGAGATGGCGCGCCCGGTCGGCAAGCCCGACCCTGGCCAGCATGGCTAACGCCCGCTGGCGCCGCTCCTGTCGCCCCACACCGGCGTACAGCAACGGCAGCTCCACGTTACGCAGGATGGTGGCCCGGGGCAACAGGTTATAGGCTTGGAACACAAAGCCCACGAAGCGGTTGCGGATTTCCGCCAGCCGCCCCGGGGGGAGGGAGCCCACCTCCTCACCTGCCAAGCGGTAGGAACCCCGGGTGGGGCTATCCAAACAACCCAAGATGTGCATGAGGGTGGACTTCCCTGAACCCGAGGGGCCCATGATGGCCACGTACTCCCCTTCCGCCACCCGTAGGTTCACCCCTCGCAGCGCCTGTACCTCCACGCCACCGTTGTAGACCTTCCAAATATCGGCAAGCTCAATGAGCAGTGCGGGCTTCCGGCGAAGCGCAGACGGTCCCACGCTCCTTTTTGCCTTCCTGGCAACCTGACGTTCACCCACGCTAACCCCCTTGGTGAGCCGACACCCAGCCGGTGCCCTGCCGGCCTACCCTTACGTGTCCCTCTTCTTTGGCCGGGTGGGGTCCTCCAACGCCACCTCTTCCCCCGCCACCAGCCCCGACACCACCTCCACCCGCGACAGCGACGCCAGCCCCGTGGTCACAACCCGCTCCTCAAACCAGGTTTTCCAGGCATCGGGGCCCGGTGTGACCTTGGGGGCCTTGCCGGGGGGGTTGGTCTTGCGCACGTACACCACCTCCCGGTCGTCCTTGCGGAAGACCGCCTCCACCGGCACCGTCAGCACCTGCTCCACTCGTTCCCCCAGAATCCGTACGTTGGCGGTCATGCCGGTGCGCAGCTCCTTGCCCTGGGCATCCAGCACCACCTCCACGTCGTACACCTTTACCTCCCGCTCCAGGCGAGCCGCCGGAGCGATGCGCGACACCTTGCCGGTGAACTTCACCTTGGGAAAGGCATCCAGGGTCACCTCCACTGGAAGCCCCTCGTGCACCTTGCCGATATCCACCTCCGAAACGCCAGCCTTGACGATCATCTTGGACAGATCCGCCACCGTGGCAATGACCGTGCCGGCGTTGAAAGAACCAGCCCCAGTTACCGCCTCCCCCAGCTCCACCGGCCGGCGAATCACCACCCCGTCCATGGGTGCCACGATGTGCAGGACCTGTTGCGGATTGGTGGTCAGGGGAATGCCCGAAGACTCCACGATTTTCGCTTTCTCCTTTGCTGCCTCCAGGGCCTCCCGGGCGGCCTTGTACCGGGTTTCCGCGGCGCGATGCACCTCCAGGGCAATGAGCCCAGCTTTGTACAGCTCCGTTTTGGCGAGAAAGTCTTTTTCCGCGTCGGCGAACTCAATTTCCTGTTGCGCCACGTTGCGTCGCACGGCGGCGAGGGTTTGGGCTTGGTTCACGTCCGGTTCAATGGCGGCGAGGAGCTGTCCTCTCTTGACCATATCCCCTTCCCGCACCGGCAAAGACACCACCTTCCCCGAAAGAGCCGACTTCACGTCCACCTTCACCTCCGGCTCCACCGTCCCCACCTCCACCACCTCCACCTGGACAGTGGCCACCTCCGCCTTCCCCACTGCCACCGGCAACTCCTCAATCGTCCGCGGCTGGCTTCGGCGGGATGCCACCACCCCGGCGGCCACCGCCAGCACCAGCACACCGCTTACAACCCACTTGCCATAGGCGCCCATGATGCCTCCATGCACAAGACCTATACGAACGCCTTCCCCCCCTTGTTCTGGAACCACAGGGGAAGGCATGGGCCGAGGCTACACCAGGCCTGCGTGCCGCGGCGCCAATCCGGAAGCTCCGCCCCGCTCCCACGCCCTCGCCAGCGTGGCAACCTTTTTGCCAACTCGTCGTCCACTGGCTGGAGCACTGGGGTCCCCCAGGCTGAGAGTTTGGAGCTGCCCTTTCCCCAAGGCCGGAGGGCGGAGGTGAGTCCAGTACATGGGCGAAAAGAGCTGCCTTGCAAGGTGGAACAAATATCTAAAACAACGGCTCTTTGACAGAAGGTAAGAACGAGGTTATCTTCCGTCTTATGCAACGGAGGCGAGCATGGGTCGGCAGCTTCTTCGGTTTGCTTTGGTGATCTTGGTCCCCCTTGCGACCTGGGGCCAACAGCCTCCCCCCAAAGCGGGGGAGGAAGCCCTGGGCACCGTCCCTTATGAAAAATTTGAGCGAGCTCAGGCCTGTGCCAGCTGTCACGTGGACATCACCCGTCAGTACGAGCAGTCCATGATGCACCAGGCCTTCACCCACCACTGGGACGAAATCGAGTACTTTGAACTGGCCCTTCCCCACGCAGAAAAGGAACCCAAAGTGGCGGGGGTCAAGGCCGGCTGCAACGGCTGCCACGCGCCGTTGGCCTTTTTGGCAGGGGACATCCCCCCGAAACGGCCGGCGGCCAACACTCGGGCCAACGAAGGGGTAGCCTGCGATCTTTGCCATACCATCACCGGCTTTTCGGGAGAGGTGCCGTACAACTTTAACTACATCGTGCAACCAGGAAAGGTGAAGTTTGGGCCTCGCCCGGGGCTGGTGAGTCCCCACCACGAGACCCGAGAGCTTCCCTTTATCCGCACCGCCGAATTTTGCGGTACCTGTCACAACGAGAAGAGCCCCTTTGACGTGTGGGTGAAGGCAACCCACCTGGAGTGGAAGGAGGGGCCCCACGGGAAGGCGGGGATTGTCTGCCAAGACTGCCACATGCCCAAGGCAGCCGGGCGCTCTGCCCGCATGGGTGAGATGCTGCCCGACGTGCGCCAACACCTGTTCCACGGCGCCCACGACCCTGGCAAGCTTGCCGGCGTGGTGGAGGTGCGCATCCACCCCGAGGTTTGGGAAGCTGAACCGGGGGACACCGTTCGCCTCACCGCCACGGTGGTGAACGCGAAGGCAGGACACAAAGTCCCCTCGGGCTCCGCCGAGGAACGCATGCTGTGGCTGCACGTGGAAGCGGTGGATAGCAAAGGCAGGGTGTACCACCTGCCAGTGGACCGCAAGGGCTTTGCTGGGGAGGAGTACACCTTGGCCTCCCCCACCGCCCTGGCCTACCAGGACATTGGCGATATCAAAGGGATCCCCGACTTTCCCGGTCTTCTGCGCGACGGCACCTATCCCCACCTAGCACCAGGAGACCGCATCTTCCGCATGCCTTACTTTGACCCCAAAGGCCGGCAAACCATTGCCCAGTGGAACACGGCCTCGCTGGGCACCGATTATCGGTTGGCCCCCCTTACCGCGGTCAACGAAACGTTTACCTTCAAGCTGCCCCAGGACATCCCCGCCGGGATCGTGACCGTGCGGGCCAGCGTGTACTACTCCCGGCTGGTCTCCTCGGTGGCCGAGTTCCTCAAGGTACCACCGGAGGAAAGCCAAGAGATCCTCATCAACCGCCACGAGACGCGTTTCAAGGTATTGCATTGAACCCGAGGAGGAAGCCATGACGCAGAAAGACCCGTGGGTTCGTATCTTGCTGCTGGGTTGGCTGGTGGTGGCCTGCGCCAAGCCCGCCCAGGCCATTCCCGCCTTTGCACGGAAGTACCAGTTTTCCTGTTCCACCTGCCATGCCCCGTTCCCGCGCTTGAAGCCCTACGGCGAGGAATTTGCTGCCCGCGGGTTTCGCCTGGAGGATCCAGCGCAGGAGCCGACCCGCGCCACCTACGACGTCGGGGATCCCTGGTTGGAGCTGCCTCGCGAGCTAGGCCTTGCGGTGCGCTTGGACGGCTTCGTTTCCCTGGTGGATTCCAAAGGCAGACCCACCTCCAGCGACGTGGAGTGGCCGTGGGCCTTCAAGCTGCTGTCAGGGGGCCCCATCACCCGCAACATTTCCTATTACGTTTACGGCATTCTGGAAAAGGGTGAGAGCGTGAAGCTGGAGGACACCTGGGTGCAGTTCAACTCCCTGTTCCATCTGCCCATTGACCTCACGGTAGGCCAGTTTCAGGTGTCCGACCCCCTCTTCAAGCGGGAGCTGCGTTTGGAACGCAACGATTACGCGATGTTGAGCTTGCAGGTGGGCCATGTCCCCACCAACCTCACCTATGACCGCGGCCTGGTGCTCACCTGGCGCGCCCCGGGCGAGGTGGAAGTCCTGGCGCAGGTGGTCAACGGCAACGGCATTGAACCAGCGGAGGAACGTTTTGACGACAACCGGTTTAAGGCATTGAGCCTGCGCCTGGTGCGCAGCTTTGGGCCCGTACGGTTAGGGCTTTTTGGCTACCAGGGGCGGGCCGGAGAGGACAACGGTCCTCAGGACAGGGTGCGCTATTTGGGACCAGACCTGGTGGTGGACTTGGGCCAAAACTGGCAACTTTCGGCATGCTACCTACGCCGCACCGATGACGATCCGTTCTTGGTAGGGCGCCGGGGCCCATCTTTCACCACCAAAGGGGGGTTCCTAGAGCTGCACTACTTCCCCCACGGTCAGGACGGACGCTGGGTGGTCACGCTCCTTGCCAACCGGGTGACCTCAGATGTGCCGGGGGTGAAGGTGAACAACGCCTCGCTCACCGTGAACTACCTTCGGGCGAGGAATTTCCGCATCCAGGGGGAGCTGCTTTACGACTCGGTCCACGATCAGAACGTGCTCACCCTGGGTGTGGTGACGGCCTTTTAGGACGCTGGTTGGAACTGATCCAGCCGCGCCTGCCGGAGGGCGGCCAAAGCCCGACCCCACTGCCCTTGCGGAACAAAAAAAACCAAGCCCCTGGTGGTGGAAAAGACGCGGGCCTCAACGCCCACTTCCGCCAGGGCTAAACTGGCCGCGGCCAGCGCCGGGGTGTGTGGTGCTGCCAGCGCCACCACAACCCTTCGCCAACTCCCTTTCTGAAGCACCCCTGCCGATCCCGCGCCTTGAAGGAGGCTTTGCGGCACCAAGAAGGTGGTCCGGTCCAGGGGGTGAGCCTCTGCTCCGTTCAGCAGCTTCCACGGGATCGCCGCACCCTCGGGCCACTGCACTTCAAGCCACGGTTCAGAAGACACCTCCATGGGAGATGGGCCCCTGGTTGGTACCCACACGGGCAAGCTCCGAGGAAATCAGTAGGCGTCCAGGATGTAGTGCAACGGGTTTTGCCGTTCCCCGTCCTTCCACACCTCGTAGTGCAGGTGGGGGCCTGTGGTGCGCCCCGTCATCCCCACCCTTCCAATGATGTCCCCCCTCTTGACCCTCAGCCCCTCTTTAACCATGATCCGGTCCAAGTGGCCGTAAACCCTCACGAAGCCGTACCCGTGGTTGATCTTGATCGCCTTGCCGTACCCCGCTTCCCGGTCGGCAAAAACCACCAGCCCGTCCGCGGGCGCTTTCACGGGGGTGCCGAAAGCAGCGGAAATATCCAGGCCGTCGTGGAATGCGGCTTGCCTGGTCATGGGGTCAATGCGCGGGCCGAACCCATCGGTGATCACCCCAACCACTGGGGCAATGGTGGGAGTATGAGAAAGCAACAGCTGCTGTTCTGAAAGACGCTGCTCCACCGCTCCCAACTGTCGTTCCAGTTGGGCTTCCCGTTGCAGCAGCTGCTCCGGGTTCCCCGTGAGGCGGTCCAAGGGTCCGCCAGTGCCCACCGACGTCCGAGGGGGCGGAGCAGGGGCCACTAAGGCATCCGCCACCCCTGCGGCAATAGCCAACTGCTTGGTGCGCTGCTCAAACTGCTCCAGGCGACTGTGCACCTCGGCCAACGCTTCCTGCAGCTTTTGATTGGTCCGGCGAAGCTCGCGGTTTTCTTTTTCCAGCGAGCGGTAGAGGGCACGCTGACGCACGAAGTTTCCTGAACCCAGCAAGGCCACCAGGGACAAGATGAAGGCCAGAACGGCAAAGGCCGCGACCACTTTGAGCAGTGTGGGGGACAGG
This sequence comes from Thermoanaerobaculum sp., assembly GCA_025060245.1. Taxonomy (GTDB): domain Bacteria; phylum Acidobacteriota; class Thermoanaerobaculia; order Thermoanaerobaculales; family Thermoanaerobaculaceae; genus Thermoanaerobaculum. The sequence goes on from JANXCP010000075.1 coordinate 9,648, forward strand.
TGGATCTTGTAAACGCGTCCGGCGGCGTGGGGGATAAAAACAACCGTGCTGTGGCGCTTGTGGTTCAACCTCCAACCTCCTCCACAACGAGTCAGCTACCACACGCAGCCGCAGCTGCCCTTTTATCCTCGCACCTCCTCTTCGCCTTGTCAACCCTCACGTTCCACAAGGAAAAAGGGGCGGAAAGCCTCAACCCCCTTGATTCTGCCCGTGGCGCCCCAGCACCAGGCTGACCCCCAGCAACACCAAAAGGGCCCCCAGGACGGTGACCGGCGTCACCTTTTCCCCCAGCACCACCCAACCCAACACCACCGCCACCACGGGGTTCAGGTACGCCGAGGTGGCCACACGGGTGGCGGGCCACACCCGCAGGAGATAAAAGTAAGCGGCAAAGGCCACCACCGAGCCAAACACCACCAAATAGGCAAGAGCCGCAAGGGCGCGGCCCGAGAGGGGAGCGTGGAGCAAGGGCATTCCACCCAAGAACGAGGCAAGGGAAAGGAAACTGGCGCCGGAAACCATTTGCCAGGTCGCCATTTCCAGGGCATGGAAGCGATGTCGCAGGTGCCGCACCCACAACGCCCCCACTGCCCAGACCAGGACCGAGAGCTCCACCACCAACGCCGCCGCCAGGTGTGCCGCTTTGGTGACGGAGGGCAGAAGCAGGAGCAGGGAGCCCGCAAAGCCCAACATCACTCCTACCCACCCCCGAAAACCCAACCGCGCGTCCTCGGGCAGCCAACGGCCGGCCAGGGCCGACAGGACGGCGGTCCACAGCGGACTGGCGGTGATCAGCAACGCGGTGTAAGCGGAGTCTAGGCGCGTTTCGGCCCAAAACACCATGCCGTTGCACAAGCCAATGAACAGCACCCCAACTCCAAAAACCGGCCAGAGCCGGGAGGGGGAGAAGCGCAAGGAAACACCGTTGGCCCGCGCCCACAACCCCATGAGCGGAGCGGCAGCCCAATAACGCACGGCGGCAAAGGGCAAAGGTTCAAAGCTTTCCA
>JANXCP010000076.1 GCA_025060245.1 Thermoanaerobaculum sp.
CGTCGGCAAGCGCGACGGGAGTTCGTGCGGACGGTCAAGGGGCGGGTGGACGAGATCGCCAGCAAATACATCCGCCCGGCGGAAGGAACCTTTGATTTTGCCCTTATGTTCGTGCCCTCGGAAAACGTGTACTACGAGATCCTCCTCCGCGGCGAAGGGGACGGGGAGGAGCCGCTGCTTTCCTACGCCACCGCGCGCAAGGTCATCCCCGTGTCGCCTCACTCGTTTTACGCCTACCTGATGACCATTGTGTTGGGGTTGAAGGGGATGCAGGTGGAGGCCCGCGCTGCGCAAATCTTGCAAGAGCTCTCGCGACTCCAGGGTGATTTTGAAAAGCTCACAGAAACCTTGCGGGTCTTAGGCCGCCACCTGTCCAACGCCCTCAATCAATTCCACGAAGCCGATCGGCTGGCAGGTCGGTTTGCCGATCGCCTCGACCAGGCAGCAAGCGGGCAACTGCCAGGCGAATCGCCCTCTTCCCTGCCCACGGGGAAGGGTTAGGAGGTCTACCTAGGCTGTGGATCTCCTCTCCCCGTCTCTGGCCTTTGCGTTCCGTGCCCTCCGCCACCCTGCCTTTCGGCGGTATTGGCTGGGCTGGGCGATCTCAGTACTGGGCAGCTGGATGCAAACCTTGGCCCAGGGTTGGTTGGTGTTCCGTTTGACCAACTCCCCCCAAGTCCTGGGCCTACTCACCGCTCTGCGCTTTGGCCCGACGTTGTTGGGTTTGCCCCTGGCGGGGGTCCTCACCGACTACGTCTCCCGCAAGCGGCTGTTGGTGATGACCCAGGCTGCCAGCATCATGCAGGCAAGCGTGTTGGCTGGGCTCACCTTATCGGGGCAGGTGAGGGTGTGGCATGTGCTGCTCCTGGCCCTGGTTCAGGGTTGCATTGACACGGTGGATATGCCTTCGCGCCAGAGCTTTCAAGCCGAGTTGGTGCCGGTGGCCGATCTCCAGAGTGCCATTTCCCTGAATTCTGCGGTGTTCAACGCCGGCAGGCTAGTGGGTCCGGCGCTGGCGGGTTTGGTGGTGGCCGAAGTGGGGGAAGGGTGGTGTTTTGCCCTCAACGCGGTCAGCTTTGTCCCCTTTTTGCTGGCGGTCCTGGCGGCCAGTGGTAGTGCCAGCCCGCGCCCTGGGTGCTTGGACGTTCGCCGCGATTTGGCGGAAGGGATGGTGTTTGCCTGGAACTGCAAACCCATCCGCCGGCTCCTCACAGGCGTGTTCGTTACCGCGGCTTTTGGTTTGTCGTACAGCACGCTCCTGCCCGCCTTTGCCGGTGTGGTCCTGCGCTCCGATGCCCGGGGTTATGGGCTCTTGTTGGCCGCTTCAGGTCTCGGGGCGGTGGTGGGTTCGTTGGGCGCGGCCACGCGAACGTCCCGGGGGTGGCAGGTGGTGGGGCGCTTCCAGCTGCTCTTGGGGTTGGCGCTCACCTTGTTGGCCTTGGCCGGGAGTCTGTGGCTTGCGGCGGCTGCCTTAGTCCTAAGTGGCTTTTCGATCGCCGGACAGCTGGCAACCACGAACGGCTACATCCAAATCCACTCACCGGATCACCTCCGCGCCCGGCTGGTCTCCCTTTACATTTGGGTATTCTCCGGCAGTACCCCCCTCGGGGGCCTGGTGGCGGGATTTTTGGCGGAGCAGTTTGGGTTAGTCACAGCGATCGCTGCGGGCGGTGGAGCCTGCGTCGCCGCTGCCCTGTCCCAAGGAGGTTGGGTTCGGAGCACAGGGCAACCCGAGCGTTGAGTGGGAGGTAGCGATGAAGGTGCGGATCACCTATTGCGTTGTTTGAAACTACGGGCCAAGGGCGGCCAGTTTGGCTGCCTACCTGAAGGAGCAATTTGGAGCGGAGGTGGAGTTGGTGAAGGGTTCGGGTGGGGTCTTTGACGTGGAGGTGGACGGAACGCGCATCTTCTCCAAATACCATGAAGGGCGCTTCCCCGAGCCGGAGGAAATCGCCACCCGCCTTCGTCGCTGACCACACTTGCGCCGGCGCGTGCATAGCTTCAAGGGGGCGGGCCCAGGCGGCAGCGGCCTTGCACGGCAGGGGAACATTACCCAAAGGTGACGTTACAATGCTGCAGTGGCCGATAACTTTTTGCGGCTGCCGCCGAAAAAATTAGGCCTGGTGGTGAAGACGAGTAGCCCCGAGGCCATTGCCCTGGGCCGCCAAGTTCTGGGCAAAGTGAGAAGCTTGGGCATGGAAGTGGTGGTGGATGCCCAAAGTGCACCGCACCTGGAGACGCCTTCTGGACCGCCAAGGGGGGAGTTGGGAAGCCAGGTGGACGTAGTCCTGGTCTTGGGAGGGGACGGTACCTTCCTCTCTGCCGCCCGGGGATGCCCTCCCACCACACCCGTGGCCGGTGTCAACCTGGGAACGCTGGGTTTTTTAACCGAGCACCCAGCGGAACAGCTGTGGGAGCTGGTGGCTGCCTTGGCCACCGGCGATGTGCACTGTGAGCGCCGGGATCGCCTGCTGTGCCTGGTGGAAGGGGGAGGGGGGCCCCAGCGCTTTTTAGTGCTCAACGACGTGGTCATCGCCAAGGGAACCCTGGCGCGCATTTTGGTCATTGACGTGGAGGTGGAGGGGGAATTCCTCTCGCGTTATCGCGCCGATGGCCTGATCTTGGCCAGCCCCACCGGCTCAACCGCCTACAACCTTTCAGCTGGCGGACCCATCGTTCACCCTCTGCTTCCCGCCCTCATCATTACCCCCATTTGCTCCCATACCCTCTCCAACCGGCCGCTGGTGGTGCCCCTTTCCTTCCGCGTGGCGGTGCGGGTCCACCCCGGCGACGAGGATGTGTTCTTGACCTTGGACGGGCAGTACGGGATGCCCCTGGACGAGCGCCACGTGGTGCGGATCTTACCCGAGGGCGACCCCCTCTGGGTGGTGCGTCCGCGTCAGACAAGCTTTTTTGCCATTCTCCATGACAAGCTCAAGTGGGGCGACTGGGGGGGGTAGGGTGTTGAGGCGTTGGTGGGTACGGGCCAAGGTGGGGCTCGGGGCAGTGGCGGTGTTGCTGCTCCTGGGGCAAGCGGCTGCCTGGTGGCTGGCCAAACCGGAAACCCAGAAGCAATTGGCTGCGTTGGTGGCGGGACGGCTCGCCGCCCTGCTCCACCAGCCAGTGCAAATGGAGCGGGCCCGCTTGCAGATTTTTCCCCTGCAGCTGATCCTGCAAGGGGTTCGCGTGGGTGAAACAGAACAGCCCTGGCTTTCCTTAGGCTCGGCGCAGGTGAACTTGGGCAGCCTCAAACTCGCCGATCGGGAGATCAACCTCAACCTCCTCAGGGTCAAGGGATTGGAGGTTAGGTCCCGGGTCTTTGGGCAGGGCGGCGGGGAGGGCGACCAAACCCTGCCGCTGCGGATTACCGTCCGCCAGCTGGTGGTGGAGGATGCTAGGGTTGATCGCTTCCCGGTGACCCGGGATCTGGTCCTCTCCCTTACCCACGTGGACCTCATGCTCACCGGAAGACCGGAACGGGGGTTCCAGGGGGCGGTGTTCCGGGTGGGCTCATTGAGAATGGAGGGGATCGGCCCGCACCCGCTGGAGCTGGCGGTTCAAGGCTGGGGTCGTGTGGCTCCAGGCCGGGCCGAAGTGCGGCGGTTCAGCCTAACCGGTCACGGGCTGGCGGCGCACCTCCACGGAGAAGTGGATTGGCTGGGCACGCCGAAAGCGGAGCTTGAGGGGACCATTTCCGGCGACCTGCGTCAGGTGGATGAGTTTTTCGCCGTCGGTGCGGGCCTTGCCGGAGACGTGGCGGCAGCCGTGCAGCTCCGTCTGGGGCCAGCTGGGGGTTTTTTGGACGCCGAGATCTCCAGCCCCCAGGTATGGGCGGCCGGTTTTGCCGTGGCGCAGGTGCGCGGCAACCTGCACCTGGCGGCGGACGGCCTGGAGGCCACGTTGGAGGAGGGAACGTTCGCCGGCGGGTGGGTGGAGGGGAGCTATCAACTGAGTGATTTTGGTCCGCGTTTTGCTCACCGGGTGGCCTTTCGCGGCTCGGGTTTGAAGGTGGACGAGTTGCTGGCGCAGCTTGGCATAGGTCGCGGCGGCCTGGCCACTCGCGCCAACGTGAGTGGGGAGCTTTCTTGGGACGGTGAGGCCATTGGTAGTGGTCGGGGCGTGGCCGTGGTGCAGCTGGCGCAGGAAGGGGAGGGAATCCCAGCCACCGGGCAGCTGGTGATGTCCCTGCGTGGTGATGGCGCACTGCACGTGCACGCGCCGCGGCTTTTGCTGGGGGGGGGCAGCTTGGCCTGGCGGGGAAGCCTGAGCCTAGGCAGCTGGCGCCCCGCTTGGTCGGTGAGCAGCGACGGCATCTCGGTCCGGACGGTAAGCGATCTCCTTGCCGGTTGGGTCGGCACACCGCTGATTCCCCAACAGCTTTCAGGTACGGCGGTGTTTGACCTGGCCATTTCCGGCTCCTTTTCCGCCCTCCGCGTGGTGGGGCCGGTGGCCCTCTCCCCGGTTTGCCTAGGGTCCCTTGAGGCCGACGCGTTGGCCGGGCAGTTAGAGGTGGATGCCAGTCGCCTACGGTTTTCCGCGGGGAAGCTGGCCTTGGGGCGGGGCCAGGCGGAATTTTCGGGAGAGTTGGCTTTTCTCGGGCCCTCACCGCTGATGAGCCTGGTTTTCACAGGGGGCCATATTCCCTTGGGGCGGGTGGCCCAGTGGGCGGGTTTGCGCTTCCCATTGGAGGGGACCGCAAGTATGGGCGGCACCGTCTCTGGCACCCTTGATAAGCCGCAACTGCAGGCGGAAATGACCTTTACACAGGTGAGCGTGGCGGGTTTGCCGCTGGGCAGCGGCAATGCTCAGGTGCGGTGGGAGGACGGGGTGCTTTACGTCAAACCCTTCGCGGTGGGAGGGGTCAGCGGAGAGGTGGTGGTGGATTTTCCTTCCCACCACGTGTCGGTTTCCACCAGGGTCAGAGGACTTGGCCTGGAGCCGGTTTCGCCGGTGCTGGCCCGGCTCCTGGGTGGGCAGTTGGAAGCCGAGTTCATCGGCAGCTTTCCCTGGGAAGCACCGGCCGGAAAGTTTTCTCTGCTTTCCACCAAGGGGTTGAGCGGCACTGTGACGCTGAACCCCCGTGGTTTAGAGGCCAACCTTGAGCGGCCGGGTCAATGGCGCTTTGCCATGGAGCTGCAGCAGCGGGAAAGGGCTTTTGCCGGACGGGCCAAGCTTTCCGTGCAGTCCCTGGCGGCTCTCTTTGCCGAGCTGGCGGGTGCCGAGGTGCCGTTGGATGGGGAGGTGGAGGCGGACATGACCATCGCCCGCACACCTTCCGGGAGTCCCACCATTGTGGGTCAGCTGACGCGGGCCACCGTGGAAGCGGAGGGAGAAAGGGTCTCGCTCACCGCTCCGGCGACTTTTACCCTGCAGGGATTCCGCTTTGACTTACCGGGCCTAAACCTGGCCGGTCCTTCGGCGCGCCTGTTTTTGCGCGGCAGCCGCCAGGAGGACGGAAGGATTTCGGGTAACGTGGCGGCATCGGTTCCGGCGGCTCTTTTGGGGCTGGTGTGGAGGGAAGCGGCGCCGCGAGGACACGTGGAGCTGTTGGGTGAGATCTCCGGTACCGACACCGCACCCCGCATGGAGGGCATGGTCCGGGTCTCAGGGGCGAGCTTGCGGGTTCCTGGACTTCCGGCGCCGTTGAGGGGTATTGAGGGCCTGGCGGAATTGGCGGGGGACGTGATCACCCTGCGCAACCTTCGCTTCGCCTTCCAAGGTGGGGAGGGAACATGCTCAGGGCAAATCCTCCTGGCGCCGCAGGTGGAACTGGATCTGGCCCTGCACCTGGCGGGGGTCCGTTGGCCGGTAACCCAAGGTTTTGAGCCAAGCCTTGACGGCACCCTGAGGCTTTCCGGCGGGTTGGATGGCCTGCAGCTGACGGGGCAACTGGCCTTGCGGCGCTCGGTATTCAGGCAAGACGTCAATTTGCAGAGGTTGATCCTGGAGGAGCTGTTCCTCCGGCAACGGGCCACGGCCCCCGGCCGAGGGCTCTTGACCTTTGACGTGCGCATTGCGGTGCCGGCCACCTTGGAGGTCCACACCCCGTTAGCGCGAGTGGTGGCGGGGGGAGAGTTGCGGCTGGTGGGGGATTCGTGGCAGCCGGGGCTTCTGGGGCAGTTGGAGCTCGCGCCGGGGGGCCAGCTGGAACTGTCGGGCGTGGTGTACGAAATTGAGCGCGCCACCATTCGCTTCGTGGATTCCACGAGCATTCGCCCGTATGTTGACCTGCAAGCTCGGGGCGTGGTGCAGAACTTCACGGTGAACGTGGGGCTTTCGGGTACCTTAGATCGGCTGGTTCCAAACCTTTCCTCCGACCCCCCGTTGCCTGAGGCTGACATCCTGGCCCTCTTAGCCTTAGGTGTGGCACCAGGAGGTGAAGCGGGTACCGCGTCCGCTTCCGCGGTGGCCTCCTCGCTGCTCACTGAACAGCTTACAGGGGCCGTCACCAAGAGGACGCGGACCCTCTTGGCTTTGGACCAACTGCGCATTGATCCGTTTGTCAGCGCGGAAGCGGGGACGCCTACTGCCCGGGTCACGGTGGTCAAACAGCTCTCCCCTGACTGGGCGGTGACCGTTTCCACCAACCTTTCCTCCAACCGCGAGGAGGTGGTGGTAAGCCGTTGGCGCGTGGCCAAAGACCTGTTCCTGGAAGCTATCCGCGATACCGATGGCTCCTACTCCCTGGAGGTGAAATGGCGCCGTCGCTACTGATGCTTCTGGCTGCCATCCCCTGGGGACAGGTACCTATCACCGCAGTGCGATTGGACGCTCCCGGCGCTCCTAGCCCTTCCCGGTTGTTAGCCATATTTGCCGTCAAGCCGGGAGATGTGCTGGTGAGGCAAACCATTCGTGAAGGGGTGCAGGCCCTCTTGGCCTCGCGAGAGGTCGAGGATGTGACGGTGGAGGTAAGGCCGGAAGGGGAAGGTTTTGCGGTCATCGTCCGTGCCCAAGCGGCTTCGCGGATTTCCTCCATCCGTCTTGAGGGGTTGCCGGCGAGGCAACGGGGCATGGTGGCCCAGGAGTTAGGCCTACGAGTGGGTGCGCCTTTGCACGTGGCCCGTTTCGAGAGTGCCTTGACGAAAGCGACCCTACGCCTGCACGGGGATGGGTACCCTCAGGCGAAGCTGGAGCCACAACTGGACGTGAACGTGGCCAAAGGGACTGTGGCAGTGACCGTAGTGGCCACGCTGGGCCCACCCCAAATCCTCTGTCAGCTGCAGGCCTCTGGGCTGCCCTGGTCCGAGGCCCATTTGTGGAAGGCCTGTGACGTGAAACCTGGGCGTCGTTTGACCGGGGGTACGCGGGAAGGGATGCGGCGGAGGTTGTTGGCCAGCTTGCGTCGTGAGGGATTTTGGCAAGCAACGGTGGAAGGTCCTCTGCTGGAGCCCGTTCACTGCGGTATCCTGGCTCGGTTCCAAGTGGACCTGGGTGCAAGATTCTCCCTCAAAGTGGAGGGGGATACGGTAGGCGAAGAGGTCTTGCGGGAGAGCCTGCCATTTCTTACCGGCGAGGATGGCTTTAGCGAGGGGTCGGAGGAATGGCTGGCTGGGCGTGTGCAGCGAGCACTGCAGCGGCGTGGTTTCTTGCAGGCCCACGTTCAGGTGAGGCGGGAGGAGAAAACCGCCGGCCCGCAACTGGTGGTAACCGTGTCCCGTGGGGAACGGGGTCCCATCGTGGCGGTTCGTTTTTCCGGCTTAGCCAATGACGGGGAACTTGCTGAGTTCTTACAGCAGCACGTGGGGGTGGCCTCGGGTCGCCTGGCAAGGATGGCCGGGCAAACGGTGGACCAAGATTCTTTAGAGGCCGATCGGGCGTCGGTGCTGGAGGCGTTACACGTGAAGGGTTACCCTCAGGCACGGGTGGAGCCACCCCGGGTGCGGCGTGAGGGCAAAGGGTGGGCGGTGGAATTTCCAGTGGAACTGGGACCGCGCTTGTGGTTGGGTGAGCCGACCATCAGCGGGTGGCCTGGGGGCGCGGAGGAACCGGAGCTTCCCCTTAAGAGAGGGGACCCCTGGAGTCCGCAAGTAGTGGAAGAGGCAAAAAAAACCCTGCTTTCGCGCTTAGCGGAGCTGGGATTTGCCGATGCGGAAGTGGAGGCAGCGAGCCGCTGCGCCGAGTCCTCCTGTTCTGTGCAGTTCCAGGTGCGCCCCGGCATCCCGGTACGGGTGGGGCGGGTCGTGGTGGCGGCCCAAGGGCGAACCGCTCCGCAAGTGGTGGAAACGGTGCTGGGGCTGGCACCGGGGATGCCCTTGGTCCCCGAAGCTCTCCTGGAAGCCCAGCGGCGCTTGCTCAGTCTGGGCATCTTTGAAAGGGTGGCCGTGCGAGAAATACCCGGCCAAGAGACGGGAATGGTCCGCGGTTTGGTGGTGGAGACCAGGGAAGCCTCCACCCGCTCGTTGGCTGCGGGGGTGGGTTGGGATACGGAAGAAAGACTACGCCTTTCGGCGAGCTGGTCAGAGCTCAACTTGTGGGGCAAGGCCCGCACCCTATCTTTTGAAGGGCGTTTTTCCTCGCGAACCAAGCGCTTCCAAGTAAACTATCGGGAGCCGGCTCGCCTGGGCCTTCTGGGTCAACCCACGTGGGTGGCCATTTACCGAACCGAGGAGAACTTTTCCAACTACTCGCTGTTGCGCCGAGGGATGTGGGTGGAGCTGGGGGATCATTTGGCCCGGCCCCGGCGTTGGTTCCTGCGTTACGACTACCAGATCATTGCCCCCGATGCGCCGCCGGAGATCCTGTCCAGCCTGGAACGGAACAAACAGCACCTGCAGCTGGCCTCTTTGACCCCCATTGTGGAGTGGGATACCCGAGATGACGCGTTTTCCCCGCGCCGGGGAATGCTCTTGTCACTGCAATGGCAGCGCGCCTTCCCGGTGTTTCTCGCCGACGCCTCCTTTAGCAAGTTTTCAGCCACCTTCTCCTACCTTCAGCCCGTGGCGGGCACGGTAGTGGCCTGTGGGCTTCGCGGCGGGCTGATCAAGCCCTACCAAGGCGGCTCGGCGGTGGCGGAAAACTTGCGGGTTCCCCTGGCGGTGCGCTTTTTTGCCGGCGGACGGGTGTCCCATCGCGCGTTTGCCACGGACCGACTGGGAATTCTGGGCCAGACCCTGCGCTGCCCACCGCACAAACCGAACTGTTCCCCAGGAGAGAGCGAACCTTTGGGAGGCGCCGCGCAACTGCTGGGCAGCTTGGAATGGCGGATTCCCGTGGCCGGGTCCTTTGGTGCCACGGTCTTCGTGGATTCGGGCAATACCTGGGCCAGTGGTTCCCTGGTGCGGCTGGCGGATTTGCGCTGGGGGGCGGGTTTAGGGTTGCGCTTTGACACACCCGTGGGCCCGCTGCGTTTGGAGTACGGTTGGAAGCTGGACCGCCAGCGTGGAGAGTCGCGGGGGGAGCTCTTCCTTTCCTTTGGCAATCCGTTCTAGCGCCCGTGCCTTGCCCCGGTGAAAGGTGTATGATGCTGTGGCTCCGCCGGAAGCGCGGGGCGGAACGAGGAGATAAGATTCGATGAGCAAGAAACTGTGGACTGTTTTGATCAGCGCGGGGTTTGGTGTGGGAAACCTGGGAGCGGAGGCTCCACCGGCAGCCAAGGATATCCTCAAGAGCCCTGTGGGTTACCTGGTCACCAAGGATGAGCGCAAAGCGTTGGAACGACTGCCCAACGATGCGGAAGTGGCAAAGTTCATGGAGCTGTTCTGGGCCAAGCGGGATCCAGACCTCAACACCCAAGTGAACGAATTTAAGTTGGATTTTGAGGCGCGCGTCAAGGCGGCAGATAAGATGTTTTCGTTTAAGGATACCGCAGGAAGCCTCACCGATCGGGGGAGGGTGCTGATCCTCCTCGGCCGACCCAGCCGGGTTTCCCAGCTCCCTGCTGGAGCCGCGGTACAGGGGGCACGGGGAGGGGAGGCGGGACGGTCGCCTTACGAAGACCGTGGGGCCTCGGAGGTGTGGGTGTATACCAAAGACCGTATCCCCCAGGGGCTGGTGAAGGCGGAAGAGGTTTGGGCGGTGTTTATTGAGACCCGTGTGGGCAGCAACGAGTTCATCCTGGATCGCACGGACCCGCGCAACGTGGCCGTCATGAAGCTCTTGGTGGAGATGCCAGAAACCCTGGTCAAGAACCCCAAGTTGACGGAGGTACCGCGGCTGGGCCTTCTGCCCGGCTCCAAAGCGGCGCGGCCGGAAGAGCTGGCCCTACTGGAGCAAGGGGAGATTTGGCCCGAGGGAGCCTTGAGCTTTTGGGCGCAGGGAGTTCTCTCGCCCCACTTACACCCCCTTTGGCTGTA
>JANXCP010000077.1 GCA_025060245.1 Thermoanaerobaculum sp.
CAGGAGCCACCAGCCAGTTCCAGCAACACCCCTCCTTCCCGTTCCACCCGAGTGACGGTTAGACCGGCGAACTCCTGGAACTTTTTCCCCGCCAGCCACTCCAGGGCGCGGCAGCTTTCCTGGCGCAAGGGCAGCTGCAACCGCCGGGAAACCAGCGTGCCGTAGCGGGAAAATAGGTTGCGCAACCATTGGCGCAAAGAAATGCCGGTGGCCCCCACCATCTCCAACAGCAACAGGCAAGCAAAGATACCGTCCCGTTCCGGGACATGGGTGGCCACCCCCAGCCCCGCCGATTCCTCCACCCCCACGCAGACCATCCCGGAAAGGAGCAAGGGGCCGAGGCTGGGAAACCCCACTGGGGTTTCCACCAACGGCAAGTTATGCGCGGTGGCAATGCGATCCACCAGGCGGGTGGTGGCCACGGTTCGCCCCACCCCACCGGTGCCCGGGGGTAAGCGCCGGAAGGCAATGAGGTACTCCACCAGCGCCGCGAGGACCAAGTTTGGCGCCAGGGCACGGCAGGAGCTGTCCACCACCCCAAAGCGGTCCGCATCCCCGTCGGTGGCCAAACCCACCGCGGCTCGTTCGCTGCGCACCGCCTCGCGCAGTGCTGCCAGGTTGGCCGGCGTGCACTCCGGGGCATAACCGCCAAAGTAGGGATCCTTGGTGGCGTGGAGCACGCGAGTGGGTAGGCCATGGGCCAAGAGGATTCGGTCCAAAAATTCACGGGCTGTGCCGAAAAGGGGATCCACCACCACCTTTCCCGGAAAACGGGCCACAGCCTCCCAGTCCAAGTGCTCCTCCAACGCCCGGAGGTACTCTTCCCCCAAGGGTTCCACGCGCAGGAGCTCGTCCCGGCGGAGGAAAAAAGGCTCCCCTTCTCCCTCCAAGCGCTGCACTTCCCCCTCCACCTGCTGGGTGAAATCTTTGCCTGCCAACACCCCGTCTTTGGTGTAGAGCTTGACGCCATTGTATTCTGGAGGGTTGTGGGAGGCGGTAAACATGACGCCCAAGGCGCCCCCTCGGCGGCGAACGGCCCAGGCCAGAGCAGGGGAGGGGAGGTCTCGGTCGGCCAGCAGGGTGGGAAAACCAAAGTGTGTGAACACATCCACCGCCTCCTGAGCCAGCTTTTCCGAAAGCAGCCGGGTATCGTACGCCACCAGCACCGGCCCCCCGCCGTCTTGCCGCAGGAGACGGGCCAAGGCCCAAAGAAGCCGGCGCACCTGCCGGAAGGTAAAGTCCTGCCCCACCACCCCCCGCCAACCGGCCGTGCCAAAGCGTACCATCGTCGCCAGCAAGCCTACCACAGCCTGTTGGTCCTGGCTGTGGCCGCCGGCCCTCCGGAGATCGCTGAATTAGCGCGCCGGCAGGTGCTGCAGCGGGTCAACCAAGCGCGACACGAGCAAGGCCTGGCACCGCTGCGGCGCGATCCGCTGCTGGAGCGGGTGGGTGAAGTTTTTTGCCAGAAGTTGCTGGCCGAGGGCAGCAGTGGTCACTTCGCCGCCGACGGTGTGCCACCGTACCTGCGCTACCTGCTCGCCGGGGGAACTGGCTTTCACCGACAAAACGTGGGCAGCTACCAGACCACCGGCTCTTTGGACCCGCAAGATTTACCCTCCCTCGCCCTGCAGCTGACGGAGGCCATGCTGGCGGAACAACCCCCCCAGGATGGGCACCGCCGTACCCTGCTGGAACCCACCGCCACCTCCCTGGGGGTAGGGCTGGCCTACTCCCGCCAACGCCTGGTACTGGTCCACGAGGTGGCAACACAGCTGGCGCAGGTGGAACCCCCCCCGAGGGTGTGTCAGCCGCGCCAGCGCTGGGTGTTTCAGGGCAAGCTAGAACCTCCCTGGCAGGCGGCGGCGGTGGAGGTGCTGTGGGAACCGCTCCCCATCCCTGGTTCGCACCAGGGCGTGGCGAGCTATGGCTATCCGGCACGCCGGGCTTGGTTTTCTCGGGTGGAGTACTTGCCCGCTAGCCGGGTGAGCGTCGCAGGGGCGTTCACGGTGCAACCCGGAGGCCGCTTTTCCTTTCCCACCGCTGCCGGCCCGCACCCGGGAGTGGAGCTGGTACTGCTGTGGGCCCGCAAGCCAGGGGATTGGGCAGTGTACCCGGTGGCGCTCAGCGGCTGTGTGGTGGTGGACCAACCCGCCCCCGCGGAGCTTCGGGAATGGCTCAAGCTTGTCCCAGGGGAGGTGCCATGAACCGCGTGATCTACATGGATTACAACGCCACCACCCCCGTGGACCCAGCGGTGGTGGAGGCGATGCTGCCAGCCCTTTCCCAACACTTTGGCAACCCCTCCTCGCGCACCCATGCTTACGGCTGGGCAGCAGCCCAACTGGTGGATCAGGCCCGGAGCACCGTGGCCCAGCTCCTCGGTGCCAACCCTGAGGAGCTGGTGTTTACTTCCGGCGCCACCGAAGCCAATAATTTGGCCATCAAGGGCTTGGCATTCAGCAGCAAGCGGCGACACCTCGTCACCACTGCCATAGAACATCCGGCCGTCCTGGACGCCTGTGAGAGCCTGAAGCGCCATGGGTTCCAGGTTACCCGCGTGGCGGTTGGCCGCGACGGGGTGGTGGACCCAGCGGAAGTGGGGCGGGCCCTCACGGACGATACGCTGCTCGTGTCGGTGATGCTCGTCAACAACGAAATCGGCACCATCCAGCCGGTGGCAGAGGTGGCCCGCCTGTGCCACCAGCGGGGGGTCCCGGTGCACTGTGACGCCACCCAGGGGGTAGGGAAGGTGCCCGTGAGCGTGCAGCAGCTGGAGGTGGACCTGCTGTCCCTGTCGGCGCACAAGTTTTACGGCCCCAAAGGGGTAGGTCTTCTGTACGTGCGACGGCAGCACCCACCTTTGCGCTTGGAACCTTTGCTCCACGGCGGCGGGCAGGAGCAGGGGTTGAGGTCGGGCACCCTCAACGTGCCTGGCATCGTGGGCATGGCCAAGGCCCTGGAGCTGGCGGTAGGTCTGTTGGCAGAGGAGACGGCACGCCTGGCCACCCTGCGGGATCGGCTGCGGCAACGGCTCTTTGCCGCCTACCCCGGGCTGGTGGAGAACGGGGATCCCAGGCGGCGGGTGGCCAACACCCTGAATGTATCCTTTCCCGGACTGGACAGCGGGGCTTTGGTGGCCTCCCTGCCACGCCTGGCAGTTTCCCCGGCCTCCGCCTGTGCCTCGGCTAAGCCCAAGCCATCCCACGTGTTGCTGGCCTTGGGCCGGTCCTCCGCGGAGGCCAACAGCGCCCTGCGTTTTTCCCTGGGTCGCTTCACCACCGAAGAAGAGGTGGAAGCAGCTGCCGCCATGGTGGAAGAGGCCCTGGCCAAATGGCGAAAGCTTTGACAAGCTGATGAGCGCCTTCCCCCTCCTCACCGAGGCCCTCAGCTCCTACGGCGCCCCTTCCCCGCGCCGCGTGGCTGGGGTTTGCCCAGGGGCGCGGGTGGTGGGGGTTGAACTGGTGTTGGGTGGCCTTCCGCGGGCGGTGGTGGTGGTCCCCACCCCCAACGACGCTCAGGAGCTGGCAGCAGCCTACTCCCTGTTTTTCCCCGAAAAGCCCGTGGGTGCTTTACCCGCCCACATGGTGCTCCCCTACGCACCTCAGGGAGCCCCCCTGGGTGCGGTGGCGGAGGGGTTGTGGGCCCTCTGGGCCTGGGCCGAGGGCCAGCTGCAGCGGCTCATCGTGCCGGCACGGTTGCTGCCCATCCCCTTCCCGCGCCTGCCGGACCTCCAAGGGCGCTGCGGCACACTGGCTCCCGGCCAGCGGGTGGACCTGCGCCACCTGGCCAAAGTGCTGGCCCGCGAGGGGTTCCGTCGGGTGGAGGTGGTGGAGGAGGCGGGGGAGTTCGCCCTGCGCGGCGAGGTCCTGGACGTGGGAACGGCCCAAGGGTTCTTCCGCCTGCTGGTGGAGGTGGACCGCCTGGAGGCGGTGCGTACCTTTGACCCAAAAAGCCAACGGTCCTGTACCGAAGAGAGCGGCTTCACGTTCCTCCCCATGACCCTCTTCCCCACCAACCCCCAGGTCCTGGCAGAGGCGGCAAAGCGCCTCGAAGAGCGCGGGTTTTTCCTGCTGGCGCAGCTGCTGGCCCAGGAACCACCCAGCCCCTTGGCGGTGCCCTTCCTCTCCCTGGCCCTGCCCCACCAGCCCCTATGGGAGTTGGCGGAGGGCTTGGTGGTGGTGGAGCCTGCCGGGGTCGAAGGAGAGCTGGAGCGCACCTGGACGGCCCTGGCCAGGGCGCACCAGTCGGCCTGCCGCACCCTGCCCCTCCCCGAGCCAGAGCAGTGGCTGAGTCCACCCGCCCGCTGCCGGGAAGCCTTGGCCTCGGCACCGGTGGTGGAGGAGCTGGAGGGTCTGCCGCGGCCTGACACCCTGCGCCTGCGCACCCAACCGCCTCCCGCCTTAGCCTCGCGGCCCCAGGTCCTGGTGGAGGAAGTGCGGCGCGGCTTTGCCCAGCGCCACACGCAGGTGCTTGTGGCCGGCAGTGCGGGGGAGGCAGAGCGACTGGCCCACCTCCTGCGCGACCATCAGCTGCCATTCCGCGCGGGCTTCCCCGAGGCGGGGGGAATTGGCATCGTGCGGGCTACCTTGGGCCGAGGGTTTTGCTGGCCGCAGCTGGGACTGACGGTTTTTGGCCGAAACGACCTCACGTCTCTGCCCCCACCCCCACCCCGGACGCGGACGTTGGCCCAGGTCTTCTTTGACCTGCGCGACCTCAAGGTAGGGGATTTTGTGGTGCACCGGGACCACGGCATCGGGCGGTTCTTGGGCTTTCGCACGGTGCTGTTGGATGGCACCAGGCACGAGTGCGTGGAGTTGGAGTACGCCGGTGGGGCGAAGCTCCTGGTGCCCCTGGAGCGAGCGGACTTGCTGGAAAAATACACCGCTGGGGAAGCGGCGGCGCCGCGCCTGGATCGCCTGGGGGGGAGCACCTGGAGCGCCACCAAAGCGCGCGTGCGCAAGGCCCTCAGGGATCTGGCGGAGGAGCTCCTGCGGGTGGCAGCCCTGCGGGAGCTTACCCCAGGGTACGCCTTTGCCAAGGATGGTCCCTGGCAGCGGGAATTTGAGGCGGCTTTTGAGTGGGAGCTCACCCCCGACCAGGAACAGGCGGTGGCAGAGGTGAAGCGGGACATGGAGTCCCCCCGACCCATGGATCGCCTGTTGGTGGGGGATGTGGGTTACGGCAAGACCGAGGTGGCCATGCGCGCCGCCTTCAAGGCGGTCATGGACGGCAAACAGGTGGCGGTTTTGGCCCCCACCACGGTACTGGCGGAACAGCACTTTCGCACCTTCACCCGTCGCTTCGCCGGGTTTCCGGTGGAAATCCGCATGCTTTCGCGCTTTCTTCCCCAGGCTGAACAACGCCAGGTGGTGAAGGGGTTGGAGGAGGGCACGGTGGACCTGGTGGTGGGGACTCACCGCCTGTTGGCCTCCGATGTGCGCTTCCGCGATCTAGGACTGTTGATCATTGACGAGGAGCAGCGCTTTGGCGTAGCGCAAAAGGAAAAGCTGAAGAAGCTCAAAGCCAACGTGGACGTCTTGTCCATGTCCGCCACCCCCATTCCCCGCACCTTGAACCTGGGGTTGTTGGGCCTGCGGGACGTGTCCATCATTGAAACGCCCCCCCGCGATCGGTTGGCCGTGCAGACCCACGTGGTGCCCTTTGACCCAGAGATCATCCGCGAGGCCATTGAGCTGGAATTGGCCCGGGAAGGGCAGGTGTTTTTTGTCCACAACCGCGTCACCTCCTTACCCGCCATGGCCAAGTTCCTCCGCGAGCTGGTACCGGAGGCCCGGATTGTCACCGCCCACGGCCAAATGGCGGAGCGGGAACTGGAACGGGCCATGGATGCCTTCTTTGAGCGGCGGGCCGATGTGCTCTTGGCCACCGCCATCGTGGAAAACGGCTTAGACGTTCCCAACGCCAACACCCTCATCGTCAACCGGGCTGACCGCTTCGGCCTGGCCCAACTGTACCAACTGCGCGGGCGGGTCGGGCGCTCGGATCGCTTGGCCTTTGCCTACCTGTTGGTGCCCCCGGATGAGGCCCTTTCCCAGGAGGCCCGCTCCCGGCTGGCGGCCATCCTGGAGTTTGCCGAGCTCGGAGCGGGGTTCCGTGTGGCGGCGCGGGATCTGGAAATCCGCGGCGCCGGCAACATCCTTGGCGCGGAACAACATGGCCACCTGCACGCCGTGGGGTATGAAACCTACTGTCGTCTGCTGGAGGAAACGGTGGCCGAGTTGAAGGGCCAGCCCCTCCCCGCCGAGGCCCCAGCGGTGGAGCTGCACCTGGGGTTGGACCTGCGCATTCCGGACACTTACGTGGCCGAAGAGACGCTGCGCTTTTCCCTGTACCGCCGCATTGCCATGGCGCAGACGGCGCAGCAGCTCGCCGCCCTGGCCGAGGAGCTGGCCGACCGGTTCGGGCCCCTGCCCGCCCAAGTCCACAACCTCTTGCAGCTCCAAGGCCTGCGTCTGGCGGCGCAACTCCATCACATCCGCCGCATCCGGAAAACCCCCAAAGGGGTGGAATTGAGCTTGGACCCCACTGCCCCCACCTCGCACTGGTTAGCCCTGCACCTTTTGGCCCGGCTCCCAGAGGGTCGCCTGGCCCCCTCGGGAACCCTCACCCTACCCTCCCTCCCCTTGGCTACCCTACGGGAGCTCCTGGAGACGGCAACCCCGAAGGAGGGCTAAAAAAAAAAAAAAGCCGGCTTGCGCCGGCCAGCATACCGCACGAGTCATCCCTAGAAGCGGTAGGTCAAGCCCACGCTCACCGCGTGCAGGTGCCCGTCCCGCGTGGCCTCCACCTCGTCGTTCACCTGCTGGTACGAGTACTGCAGGAAGGCCCGGCCGCCCTTGGTGAGAGCCCATTCACCGAGCAGCGTGCCCACCAGGGAAACCTGATCCTGCCGGGTAAAGGCCCAGAACGCCGCAGCAGCGGAGCGGGTACCCCCTTGGGCCCGCACCCAGGTGAGGCTGGGGGTGAAGGTGACCTTTTCCCAAGGTGTGAGGGCCACCCCGGCGCTGAGGGTTTGGGCGTGCCCCTCCCACTGCAGGTGCGGGTCCACCACCTCTGCCCGCCAGTAGGGGCGCCAGCGGCGCACGTTGGACAGGAGCAAATTGGCGTCCTGCTCCCGCTCCCAGGCCTGGGCCACGCCGAAGAGCTGCACGGCACCGAGGGTGTGCCAGAAGGTGGCGGTGGCGGACCAGTACTGGAAGTTGCCGTCCTGCACCACCTGGCGGCCCAAGGGCTGGGGACGCGCGGTGCCGTGATCGAACTGGCCACTGAGGGAGAACCCAAATAAACCCGTCTGGCTCTGCCAGGCCAGGTTTCCCCGCACCCGCACCAGACGCTTCGGATCAGCGGGGGACCAGGTTTCGTCCGCTTGCCGCGCCTCTGCCCTCGCCCCCCAGGTGAGGCTCCTCACACCTCGGCTTTGCACACCCACCCAAAGGGTACGCGGGTCCGAGCGGGGGTTCCAACCTACCCGTTCGGCGGGGATGGCGTTGCTACCCACACCGTAAATTAGCGTCCGCAGGCTTGCCTCCTGGCGAAAGCCGGCCCGCAGGCTCAAGGCTCGCGAAGCAAAACGCAGCATCGCGCCCCACTGGGAGGTCTCCCGCTTCTTCCAAAAGGGCCCCGAGAGGTTGCGGTCGAGCAAGAGGAACGCGCGAGGCTCTTGGGCTGCCGTACCTAAGGTGGTCTCGTTACGCCAGCGCCGCCACTGGCCGAAGATGCTGGCGGACCAGGCGGCGGTGGGCTCCCAGACCAGCTGCCCACCCCAGTGCTGCTGCTCGGTTTGCCCGTGGTGAACCGAGCGTTGCTGGTAGGGGGTGTAGGAGCGCTGCTCCTGGGAGTTCCAGCCCCCGCTCAGCTCCACACGCCACGCCCGCGCCAGCTGCTGCTGCAGGGTCAACTCGCCCCGATAGCCCTGGTAGTCGGCCAAGTAGTTGATGGTGTTGGGGTTGGTATTGATGGCTGGATCATAGCGCGCCACGTCGGCATTGGTCACGGTGGGGGCACGGTTGCTGAAGCGCTCCCCCGCCAGGGTCAAGAAGGTGAGGTTGGCTGGGCCCAAGGCAAAGATCCCTGTGGCCGCCAGGTCTTGCTTTTGCTGGTCCACCTCTTCCCCTCGCCCCCGCCAGCGGGATGGGTTATTGCCCACGGGGATGACCAGGTCCTCCACGATGCCAAAGATCCAGGTGAACTGACGCTGGCCCAAACGCCGAGCCATCTGCGCCGAAACCTCCACCGCCCGCACCCCCGGCCAAGCCAAGCGGGCTTCCTCAGGCCGGAAGGTGAGGTCCACCTGCAGGTCCTGGCGGCGCAATCGGAGGTCGTCGCTGGGACGCAGGTCGTCGTTGAACCGGGAAGCGTAGCTGAAGGTGTCTGTGGCCGCCTGCGGGACAAACTTCTCCAAAGGCCGAAGGAAATCGTGCCAGTGAAGCTGGCCCCGCCACCCAGGCCCAGCCAAAGCCAGGGCCCAACGGTCGTTGCCCAAGAAGAAGTTGTGGTGGTACAGCTCCAGACGGGGCCCGCCGGCGGCGGCCGACCAAGCGGCGAGGCCCAGGCCATCCAAGGTGGCCAGGAGCCGATCCGAGGCCCACTCGTTTCGCGGATCCAGGAGTTGGTAACGTTGCAGCACACCCTGGTAGCCGGAGAAACGGTAGGCATCCGGGGCCAACTGCAGGTACCCCGCCAGCAGCGACGGCAGCTGCTGCCCTTGTCCTACCCCTGCCAGCCCTAGGCCAAACAGCAGTACGAGGTGTCCTTTCATGCGGCCTCCCTTACTTCTTCAGGTGGGGATCCCCGTGGGACCCGTGGATGGCGCCGTGGCATGCCGTGCACTTTTGGTAGAAAGCGGGGGCAAAGCGAGTGCCACCCACCTCCTCGCCGTGGCGGTCTTCCGGCACCACGTGGCAGCTCAAGCAAACGAACGGCTCACCGGTGCGCAAGAGGCGCGGGGCGACGGAACCGTGGGGTTCGTGACAGGAGGTGCACCCTTCCACCACCGGCGCGTGCTCAAACGCCCACGGGCCGGCCTTGTCCTCGTGACAACGCAGGCAAAGCTCCCGCACGCTGTGGCTAGCCAGTTCCGGATCGTGGGGGTTATGGCAGGAGCTGCAACGGGTGGCGCCCTCCTCCACCGGGTGGTGGTAGGGCAGGCGCACCGAACCTGCCAGCTGCGGGTGACAGGAGAGGCAAAGGTCCTCCTCAGCGCTCTTCAGGTGGCGGCCCAGGGTGGGCATGGTGGAGCGGCGGAAGCTCCGGCTGGTGACCAGGCTCACCGGTGCCGCCTGATGGGGGCTCAGGTGGCACGAGGTGCAGGCAAGGTCCCCTTGGCCGTGGGACGAGGTGGCAAAGCGCCGCAGGCGCAGGCTCTCCTGATGGCAGGCAAGACAGGGTGCCACCTCGCCATTTTTAAAGCTGATCAAATCACCGGCTTGGCTGGGATCCGCCACGTGCCGCGCCGCCGGCCCATGGCAGGACTCACAGCCGCGAACGGTGGTGCTTCCCACTCGGCCCACCGCCGTGGCGTGGACGTTGCGCTGGTAGTGGGCAAACAGCTCTTCATGACACGCCCGGCAACTCTCATCACCGGCGTACTGGTCACCGGCCCCGGCCAGTCCGGAAAACAAGAACAAAAGGGCGATCCACAGGGCAAGCATGTGTGCCTCCTTGCCTTTCTTAAGGTTCGGGGAGCAAACGCACCCGAGTGTCGTAGAACACCGCCGATCCACCGATGACGTCGGACAGGGTGGTGTGCTTGACCACCGGATCCAAGCGCATGACCGCGTTGGCGTTGATGCCTGCCGCCCGCCGACCATCGCCGGCAATGCGCTTGCCGTCAATTTCCACGGCACTGGCACCGTAATCCCAGTGACCCCAGCCGATGTAGAAGGTGACCAACCCGGGGCGGATCAGCTCGGTGACCTTCACCTTACCCACAATGGGCACCTTGACCCCCTCCGCCACCTCCCAAACTCCCTCTGGGTTGGTGGGGGAAACCACCCGTACCTTTTGCCCATCCCGCAGGCCCAGGCGGGCGGCATCGGATGGGTGCAGCTCCAGGTAGTTCTCCGGCAAAAGGTGCAAGAGCCAGTAGTTGGAAACCGTGCGGCTCTTGGTCATGAGGATCGTGCGCGAGGTGATGAGCTGCAGGGGGTACGCCTCATCGGCCAGCGCACGCCCCAACGAGTCGGTGATGGGTTGGTAGGTGGCGATGGGCCAAATCATTTGCCCCGTCATGGAGTTCTTTAA
>JANXCP010000078.1 GCA_025060245.1 Thermoanaerobaculum sp.
CAGAACCCCCACCGCTACAATCACCTCCACCCCCACCAGAACCCCCACCCCCACCGCCACCCCCACCGCGGATATCACGGCACCCCGGCGTCCACCGGTAGCACAGCGGCCTGGCGAAAACCCCCTGGTACGCCTTGCAGGGATTTTCCGCGCGGCCTTTGGGCGCTTGGTGGCTGGGGCTTCGCGCGCCCTGAGCCCAGCCATCGTGGAGGCGCAGGGATCCACCTCCAGCTACTTCTACGAGTACCGCCTACGCTACTTCCTCCCCAGTCGCCTGGCGGTGGTCAAGAACGTGATGGGCGATTCGGTGAGCATTTGGGTGCCCCCTGAAACCTGGCCGGCGGTGGATACCAACATTTGGGAGGTTTCGCTGACAAGCGACCATGTGACGGGTTTGCGCACCCAAACGTACCGCACCCGCACCTGTCTGGCCGCACCTCCGCTGCCACCGTATAGCACTGCCGTTTTGCCACAACCGCGCACGCCGAGAAACGTCATCGGACGGTATAAGGACAAGATGAACATCGCCCTCATTACCTATTCTCGCGACGACACGCGGACGTTCCTCACCACTACCGACTGTCAGAAGTCAACGTTGGACCGAGAGCTGGACTATAGCCGCCTGGGTGACGTGACTGAGGTGATGAATGCGCTGAAGTTGGTCAAGGACGGAGGCGTTCGCGCATGGTCGGGGTCACCGATTAAGGGTGCCTTGGCCTTCACCCGCGAGTTCATTCAAAAAACGAAAGACGGCATCCCGTTTACCGACTACCGAGGCATCCAGTTCTCCCCACCGGGAGACGCCCTGGCCCAATGCCGCCTCTGGGGCATTCTCCTGGTAACCGACGGCACCTCCAACTGCTGTAATGCCGGTGGCCCATGCCGCTTGCCCAATGGCTTGGAAAACGCGTGGGAGGACTGCGCCACCAACGCTGCCAACAACTGGGCTGACTACCCGCCCGGAGAGACCGACGCCATCTTTAACGCCTGGTCCCCCAACCCGCCGCGTACCTTCGTCATCGGCCTTTCGGCGGACGTGAACCAGTGCGAGCTGAACTGGACGGCGTTCAAGGGGCGCACCGACGCGTCCTCGCCCTTGGGGGACGGTGGGGTGCGGTACCAGTCGGATCCGCGCCTGTGGAACGGCACCACCTGGGCCAACTTTGACCCGTCGGCCCCCTACGCCTTCTTTGCCTTGACCCCAGAACAGTTTGAGCAGGCGGTAGAAGCCGTGCCCGCCTCCCTGGGAGCGGGTGACTACGTCACCGGCCCACCCTCAGGAGCTCCCTCCGCCTCCGGTGTGGGGAACGTGGGCCTAATTGCCTCGGTGAAGTACCCCACCTGGCAGGGGCACCTCTACGCCTACGACCTCACCAACCGGGTAAGCAACGCCCCGCCCTACTTCCAACTGCTCTGGGACGCTGGGCAGATCCTTTCGGCGGGGAACAACGGCTACCCGCGCAAGATCTACACCTGGAACCCCATCACCAAGAACCTCATCCTCATTGATGACCCCATTAGCGATGCTTCTACCCTCAACCTCCTCTGCGGCGGGTGTGGGATCACCCCGCAGGTGGTGGACTTCATGCTGGGCAACGATGGCACGCTCACCAACACCCGGCGGCCGTGGCTGCTGGGTGCCCTGGTGAACTCCACCCCCGCCATCATTGCCCAACCGGAGCACTGGACCCAGTCCATTGGCTTAGACAGCCAGCGGCAAGCCTTTGAGGCCACCTACGCCAACCGTCATCCCATGGTGTGGGTAGGTGCCTCTGATGGCATGCTCCACGCCTTTGACTTCGTGGACGGCGCCGAGATTTTGGCCATTGTGCCGCCGGATCTGCTGGACACCCAGGTGAGGCTCTACAACCAGTACCAGATGGATCCGCTGCGCTTCCCCATGGGCCAACCCTCGGCGGCCGACCGGCACATTTACGGGGTGGCGAACTCGGTGCGCTTTGGCGACGTGTACGACCCCAGCCTTGGTACGTTCCGCACGGTGATGTACGTCACCGAAGGCCCAGGCGGAACGGGCATCCACGCTTTGGATGTGACCCACGTGTACCCAGGAAGGGTCATCGGCGGCATCAGCTACCCAGCCGACCCCAACTACAGCGCGTCGCAGCCGTTCCAGCCGTTGTTTAGTCTCACGCATAACGGCGAAGCGGGTACCACCGCCCTTCCGGGGCTCAAGCTCACCTTCAACGTGCCCGCCTTGGGCCGCGACCCGACCAATGCCTGGCGGCTGATCCTCGGCCGAGGCTACCCGTGGCCGACGGATCCCAATAAGTACACCGATCCCCAGGTCTTCGTCCTGGACGCCCTGAGCGGCACGGTCTTGGACACCGAAACGCTTTCGCCCAAACCGGTGACCCAGGTGTGGGTGCGCGACCAGGCCATGGCCGACAACGGGTACTTCCAGACCGACGCCAAGTTCTTCCGGCCCGATAACGCGGCCAATCAAGGCATTCAGCCCGACCTGAACGGTCAGCTATGGGTGTTGGATCGCCTGTCGGCCAACAACTTCAAGGCCACCGCTTTGGCCGAGTTTCGAGATCGTAACAACCAGTTCTACGTGCCCTTCTACTTCCCCGCGGCGGCCAACGCCTGGCCCACCAGCGCACCCGACCGCGACCTTTACGTGCTGCTGTCCGGGAGTTACTACGAGAACTCCTGGTTCATCAACCCGCCTTCGGTGAACTACAACAACGGGCTGTTCTTCCGCTCCGGGATCCACGTGGCCATCAACAAGTACACCAACCCCCAGTCCCTCACCACCCACAGCCTGTGGTTTGTGGACCGTACCCACCCCGACCCTGACAACCCACCGGCCAACCCCACCGACCCGTGGCCCCAGGAGTACTTCAGCCCACGCTCCCAGCCCACCGCTCCGCCGTTCTTGTTTGTCCCCGAAGAGAAGAACGGCAACGGCGATGTGATCGTGGCCGCCCTGGTCTACGATCCCGATGCGGAGTTCTGCTTTGGCCACTCCTACCTGGTGTGGTGGCAGTTCAATCCGGCTAACCCCACAGCCGGCACCTTCCGTGCCTACGAGGGAGGGCGAGGAGCAGCTTCAGGGATCTTGGTCACCCCGTCGGGGATCGTCTTTGCCAAGTCCTGGGTGGGGAGCGAGGCGGAAGGGCAAGCGTACTTTGACATCCCCAACATCCCCATCACACCACCCGGGGCCGCAACGGCACGGGGGATTTTGTGGTGGCGTGAGCTGCAGTAGGTGCTGAAGAACCGGACAAGGAAGCGGGCTTCGGCCCGCTTTCTTTTTTGCAAGAAAGGCAACACGGCCCCGAGCTGGTGTTGCCGCGGCCGCTGCGGTGCCGGAGAGGTCCCCGCAAAACCCACGAGGGAGCCACGCTTGCCCCTGCCCTCCATCCCCCGCCGCACCGTGGGCTAGCCTACGGAACCCCTGACGGCAGGTACAATCGGCTCATGACGCTGCTCTTTCAGGGCCTGGCATGGTACGCGTTGGTCTTCCTCTGGGCAGTGGCGGGCTTTACCCTGGCGCGGAGGGTCTTTGACCACCCCTGGGCGGCGTGGGCCGCCAGTCGGCTTCTGGCCTTGGGCTTGCCTGCCTTCCTGGCATGGTACGTGGGGCTGGCGGGATTTGCCCAATGGGTGTGGGTTTCCCTGCCCCTGGTGGCGGTGCTGGGTTTTCTCGGAGCCGCGCAGCTTCGCCCAGCAAAGCCGGTGATCCTGGAACTGGAGGCGGTGGGTGTGGCGGTTTTCTTTCTCCTCACCCTCCTGCGGGCACCCAACTTTGCCGTGATGGGCACGGAAAAGCCCATGGACTTGGCCATTTTGGCTTCCCTCATGCGAGCCCAACCCCTCCCACCGGAGGATCCCTGGTTTGCCGGTTTCTCCCTCCCCTACTACTACTGGGGTTTTCTCCCCTGGATCCTCCCCGCGCGTCTATCCGGCTTTTTCCCCGATGAGGTGTTCAACCTCCTGGTGCCGACGATTGCTGCTGTGACCGCCCAGCTGGCCTTTGCCTGGGCGCGCGGCGCCGGGCTTTCCCGCCCCCTTTCCGCCCTGGCCGGCGCGGCCACGGTGTTCTTGGGCACTGCCGATGGCTGGGCCCAGTTCCTTTGGGATCAAGTCGGCCTCTTCTCCACCAACCTGTGGGAGTCCTCCCGTGGCATTGCCCACACCATCACCGAGTTCCCCCTCTTTACCTTTCACCTTGGCGACCTTCACCCGCACCTGCTGTGCCAACCCTGGGTGCTGGCCACCCTTCTCCTTTGGGAGTCAGCCAACACTTTGAAGTGGCCGCTGAAGCTGTTGTTGGCGAGCTTCCTGTTCGGTACAGCCGCGGCCACCAACCCCTGGACCGTACCCTTCCTGGGCTTGGCCATCTTTGCCCTGAGCATCTCCACCCCCACCGGACCTTGGCGCTGGGCTTTCGGCACGCTGGCCACAGGCTTGGCCGCCTTGGTGCTGTTCTTCCCCGCTTGGGCCAACCTCCCCGCCGCCGCCTCCGGGCTGGGATGGGTGCACACTCCCACTAGTTTCTGGGAGGTGGTTCGGGTGCTGCTTCCCGGGCTGCTCCCTCTCCTGGTGGTGGTCTTCTGGCTCGTCTCCCGTGCGCATCGGGTGCTGGGGTGGCCTGTGTTCTGTGCTGGCTACGTGGTGCTGGCCCTTCTCACCGCTCGTCCTCTGGTGGCCTTGGCGTTGGCAGTGGGTGGGGTTTTGGCGTGGCAGCTGTGGCAGCAGCCAGTGGCTCGCCCACCCCTGGCGGTGGTGCTGGCCTGCTTGTTGGGCTTGATCGCCATGGAGTTGGTGTACGTTCGTGACCCCTATGGGCCGGAGTGGTACCGCATGAACACGGTGTTCAAGACCTTGAGCTTCGTGTTCCTGGTTCTGCCCGTACCCGCCCTGCGACTGCTGGCTCAGGCGCAAGCTCTGGGACTTACCCGGATTGGGGTTTGGCTCGTGGCCCCGTGGCTTTTGGCATTACCCCAACTGGGGACGGTGCTGCGCGGCGCCTGGCCACCACCGCCGGATTTTGCCGGTCTGCGCTGGATGGCCGCCGGTGAGGCCGAGGCGGTGCACTGGTTGCACCGCAGCACCCAGCGGGAAGTGCTGGTGGAAGCGGTCGGGGACGCCTACTCCGACGCCGCCCGCATGAGCGCCTGTTCAGGAGTTCCCGCGGTCCTGGGATGGGAGAACCATGAGGGTCTGTGGCGGCCGCCGGAGTTTGCCTCGGCCATTGCCGAACGGCGGGAAAAGGTCAAGGCCCTCTACACCTGTCCCGATGCGGAGTGCGTGCAGACCGTGGCGCGGGAGTTGGGAGCCACCACGGTGGTCATTGGCTCGGTGGAGCGTCGCCTCTACCCCTATTTGAACCAGCAGGCGATCCTGGCTGCCGGTCAAGTGGCCTTCGCCCAGGGTGAGGTGACCTTGGTCCGGCTGGTATCCTCGCCCGCGCCATGAAACACCGCTGGTTGCTGCTGCCGCTGGTCACTGCGGCCACCTTGCGCCTGACGGGGCTAGGCTGGGACGGCTGGTTCCACCAACACCCGGATGAGCGCTTCTTGGTGATGGTGGCCGAACGCCTCGCCCTTCCCCGCAGTCTGGGCGAGGCCCTGGACCCCAATCGCACCCCCCTCAACCCGCAAAACCGGGAGTTTTCTTTTTTTGTTTACGGGGCCCTGTTCCCCACCTTAAATTGGGGCTTGGCCCAGCTGGTTGGCTTGGCGCACTACCGCGGCTTGTTGCAGTCCGGCCGCTTCCTGTCCACGTTTTTTGACTGCCTGGCGTTGCTCTTCCTGGCCCTCACCGTCCACAGGCTGGCAGGCTCTTCGGTGGCGCAAGCGGTGGCCTGGCTGTACGCCTTCTCCGGATTACTGGTGCAAAACGCCCGCTTTGGTACGGCCGACGCGTTGGCCCTTGGGACGGTGAGCCTGCTGCTTTTTGCTGCCCTCCGGCCGGCCTCAGGGGGGTCGGCAGCACTGGCCGGCTTGAGCGTAGGCCTGGCCGCTGCGGCTCGGCCCAACCTGGCCACCCTTGCCCTGCCGGTGGCGGTGGCGCTCACCCTCATGCCCCTTAAACGCCCCGGGGCGCGCCCCTGGTTGCGGCGCCTTTCCTACCTGGCCGTGGCCGGCGCGGCCGCGGTTGTGATCTGGAAGGTTTTGGACCCAGGTTTTTTTGCCAGCGTGCTCTCACCTTGGCCCAACCCGCGGCGCTTGGCCTCCTTTCGTGAGCTGGCGGGTTTTCTGCGCGGCGAAGGCCAGTACCCACCCAATTTGCAGTGGGTCCAACGTGGCCCGTTGTTCTTGCTGTGGAACTACTGCTTTTGGGGTTTGGGACCGGCCCTGGGCCTGGCGGTGGTGTGGAGCAGCCTCGCCTCGCTGCGCCGCCTCGCCGGGGGGGATAGGCGGGTGGCGGTGCTGCTTTCCTGGCTGGGGCCGGTGATCTTGTTCCAGAGCACCCGTTTCGTCACGGCGGTGCGCCACCTTTTGGTGGCTACGCCGTTTTTCTTCATCCTCCTGGCCCTTTTGATGGCGCGCTGGCGGCGCCCTTGGCGCTGGGCGCTGGTCGGGCTCACCATTCCCTGGGGACTGGCCTGGGCGGCCATTGCCTGGCAACCCTACACCCGGCTGGAAGCCAGTGAGTTCCTGCGCAGCCACTTTCCCAAAGGGACGGTGGTGGCGGTGGAGAGCTGGGACGACGGGCTGCCCATTGATTTCGGGGCAGAGCAGTTCTCCTACCGGGAGGTGCCGGTGCCCGCTCCCGACACCCAAGAAAAGCGGGAACAGCTACTGCGCATCCTTGAGGAGGTGCAGGTGATCGTGCTGTCCTCCCACCGGGGTGTGGGGAGCGTGTGCCGGGTCCCCGACGCCTACCCTGTGACCTCCGAGTACTACCACCTCCTGTTTTCCGGACAGCTGGGGTTTTCCCTGGTGCACCAGCAGGAGCGGCGTCTTGGGTGGGGCAGGTGGGGGCTTAGCCATCTGGGAGCCGAGGAGGCTCTTTCGGTTTACGACCACCCACCGGTGTGGATCTTTGCCAAGACCGCTGACTATGACCAGCAACGGGTCACCGAGCTCTTAGGGCGGGTGCCTCTGCCGCCGCACACCGGCTGGCACACCCGAGAGCTGGAAGCCCGCGGCTTGCCGCCTTACCTGCTGCGCCAGCCAACCCTCCGCCCCCTGCCCCCCAACCTGGGGCGCTCACCCTGGGCCCAAGGCATCTGCCTGCTCCTTTGGCTGGTGTGCGTGGAGTGGCTTGGGGTCTTGGGGCAATGGGCGCTGCAGCGCCACTGCGGGGTGGAGGAGCGGGTGGCGGCGCTGTTGGGCCGCCCCCTGGGGGCCCTAATGGTGGGGATGCTGCTCCTTTGGACCGGCAGCCTGGCCCTTCCCGGCTGGTGGGGCCCGCTGCCGCTGCTCTTGGGCCTTTGGCTGAGCTGGCGTGTGGGCCCGCAGCTGGGGCAGCTTTTCCGCAGCCCCGCCGCGGCCTTTGCCCGAAAAGTGTTCCTCGGGCCATTTCTTGCCTTTCTCTTGGTGCGGGCCTTCAACCCGGAAATTTACTGGGGGGAAAAGCCCATGGACAGCGCCATTTTTTTCCACCTGCTGCGGACGTCCTCCCTCCCACCTCAGGATCCCTGGTTTTCCGGCTACCCTGTGAACTACTACTTTTTTGGTTTTCTCCCCCATCTCTTCTTGGCCGTGGCCTCCCTTGCCGCCCCTGCCGTGGCCTTTAACCTGGCCACCGCCACCGTGCCCGCCCTCACCTTTACCGCCGCCGCCGCCTGCGGCCTTGCCGTGAGCGGCAGTAGAAAAGGCGCCTGGCTTTCCGGGTTGCTCACCCAGGCAGCGGGAACGCTCTATCTGCTCATCCGGCCGGCCCACCTTTGGGCCCCCAACTTTGACCGCTTTTGGGCCAGCTCGCGGGTGATCCCCGAGGGGATTAACGAGTACCCGGTGTGGACCGCCCTGTTTGCCGACCTGCACGCGCATTTTCTGAGCTTTCCCGGCTTTCTCACCACCGTGACCCTCCTCTTCCTCCTGGTGCAGCGCCGCCAACGGCGCCTTGCCCTGGCACTCCCCTTAGGACTTGCCCTGGCCAGCCAGTACATGAGCAACACTTGGGAAGCACCGGCACTGGCTCTTCTCTGTACAGTCGCCTGGATCCTGGCCTTTCTTGGTCAGCGCCGTTGGGGACTGCGCTCCCTTTCCCTGGCCTTGCATACCCTGTGGGTGGCCGGACTTTTGGCCTGGCCCTTTTTGGTCAGCCAGCACCTGCCCCGCGCCGGAATCTTTTGGGAAAAAGGGAGCCCCGTGAGCCTGCTCCAGTACTTGGAGCTGTACGGGGTGCACGCCACGGTTTTTCTCTTAGGATTGGCCTTGGGGTGGCGCCGCTTGGAGGAGTGGAAGGTGCGCACCTTGGTGGCCACCGTGGCCCTCCTGGCTGCGGCCTTTGTCCTCGGCCCACGGGAGCTCACCCTGGTGGACAAAATGAACTCCTACTTCAAGTTGGGCCTGCAAGCCTTTCTCCTGCTGGGGGCAGTGGGTGGTGGGCTTTTGGCGGCAAGTCTCGCGGCGCCTCCCTCCCTCCTGCGGCGCCTTGCCCACGCCGCGGCCCTACTGCTTTTGGGCCTGGGAATTGGGGAAAGCCTTTGGGGTGCGGCGGCGGTGGTAAGGACCCGAAGGGTCCCCGGGGCCCGGCCGACCCTGGATGGGCAGGCCTACCTGGTGCAGGCCCAACCGGCGGTGGCAGAAGCGGTCACCCTGTGTACCGCCAAGCAGCTGGCCGTGGTGGCTGAGGTGGCCACTCCACCCTATGCCGACAACTTGCGCCTGCCCATGTTCTGCGGTGTGCCGGCCCTGGTGGGGTGGGATTACCACCTCTGGCAGCGGGGCAAAGCGCAAGCGGAGATCCGGCTGCGCCTGCAGGACCTGGAGCTGTTACTACGTGGCCAGCCCTCCCTCCTCGCCCAACGACTGGCCCAGCGGTGGCGGGTGGACGCCCTGGCGCGGTGGGAGGAGCCCCCCGGGGGGCTGGTAGGCTTCCTCCCCCAGGCGAACACGGGTGGCCGCCTTTGGCTACGGGAGGGGCTGTGACGAAAAAAGAGCGTCTGGCTTGGTTGTTGTTGGGCCTGGCTGCCCTGGTGACGCGGTTTGCGGTCCTCGGGGATCGCGTACCCCACCATGACGAAGCGGTTCACGCCCACATTGCCCGCGAGCTGCTGCTTTTGGCAAAGTACCGTTACGATCCCACCTACCACGGCCCGTTGCAGTTCTACGTGATGGCACCCCTGCTGGCGCTTTTCGGGCAAAACGATTTTGTGGCGCGACTTTGGGCTGCCACCTGCGGGGTAGGGTGGGTCTTGGCACCCCTGCTCCTGCGCCGGCGCATTGGGGCCGCGGCAGCCCTGGCAACGAGCCTGCTGATCCTCCTCTCCCCCACCCTCACCTACTACGCTCGCTTTGCCCGGGAGGATACCCCCGTGGGCTTTTTCACCTTCACGGCTGCGGCGTTGCTCCTGGCGGGCCAACGCAGCCGGCACTATGCCCTGGTGCCTGTGGGGGTTCTCTTGGCCTTACACCTTGCCAGTAAGGAAACCTTCTACGTGTACTTGGCGGTGGTGGGACCCGCCCTCCTGGCCACCCTCTGGGTCGGGGGCAGGGACGTTCGGCGGCGACTTTGGTCCTGGGTGGTGAGCCAGCGCCTCAAGCTTCTGGCGGGTATGTTGGTTTTTTTCGCCCTGAGCCTCACCCTGTACACGGTGTTCTTTCGCTACCCGGAAGACGTCCTCTTCCCCGTGAAGGCCTTCACCTATTGGTGGGGGCAACACCAAATGGAGCGCGTGGCGGGTCCCCCATGGTACTACCTGCCCCGCCTCACCCTGTACGAGTTCCTCACCCTGGGCTTGGCTGCTGCCTTTTTCCTCCGACGGCGCTGGCATTGCAACCCCACCTGGCTCTTTTTCCTTTTCTGGGGTCTTTTTTCCCTGGCCATGTACGCCTACCTGGGGGAGAAGGTGCCCTGGTTGGCGGTGCACCAAATCCTGCCGTGGCTCATCCCCGCCGGGGCAGTTCTGGGTAGGGTCCTCGCCCGCGGCGGCAGTTTGGGGCAACGGCTGGTGGTGGGGCTCGCCGTGGTGGCCACCCTCTGGCAAAACTACCACGCGGTCTACGCCAACCCGGCCATTGAACCCGCCACGGGTAAGGCCGAGCTGCTGGTGTACGTGCAGACGGTGCCCTCCCTGAGGCAGGTTATTGAGGAGGGGAAAGCCTTG
>JANXCP010000079.1 GCA_025060245.1 Thermoanaerobaculum sp.
CCGTGCCGTGTTTGTTGCCACCGCGGACGCGGTGGGTGATGCATGGTGTGCCCCCGAGCCCTGCCCCGCGGCAGGAAGACGAACTGTTCTTGCCGTCCTGGTGCGGCGCAAATCCTCGGTGGTGGAAACTGCTCTGGCCCTGTGCCGGCCCAAGCTTTTCCGTTGGAGCCGGGTTTGTTTCCCCGGGGTGTATCACCCCCGGACTCCCTTGTACTTTTCTCGTTGGCAGGGGATCGGGAACCTCCGCGCCGCTGGCAGCTGGTCGGTCTTGCTCCGGTGAGCTGGCTTACCGAATCTCCCCTGCTAGAGCCCTAACTTTGATGGCAGGAGCGGGCCCACCATGGGGTTTGGCTCCGGGAGGTGCAGGATGAAGGGGTTTACCGGATGGCTTTTGGCCGCGGCGCTGGCCATCCCCTGGGCGTCAGCGCAGACGTTGTTGGAGCTCAGCGCGGGTCGGCCGTCGCTGGATGCACAAGCGTTGGTGGTGGAACGTGGTCTGGGAACCGAGGTGGACTTTACCGAGGACTTAGGGATGGAGCAAGACACCGTGGCCCTCGGGCGACTCACCCACTGGGGGCGCCGCGGCTTTGTCTGTTTGGCCTGGGAACAGGCTTCTTTTGCCGGCGACGAGGTGGTGCAGCGCACCATTTACTACAGTGGGAAGCCCTACCGGGTGGGGACGCGGGTGAAAAGCGAATTGGCCATGGAACGGGGAGTGTTGCAAGCGGCGTGGCAGTTCCTGGCCACCCCGGGGGGGCGTGTGGCCTTTGGCCCCATGGTGGAGGTGGTGGGCTTGCGCGCCCGGGGTCAGCTGGATGCGCCGCAAGCCACACCGCCCGTGAGCGAGTCGGGCACCTTTCAGGCGGTGGCGCCCGTCCCTGGGCTGGCCTTAGACCTGCGCCCCGGTGCGCGGGTGCGCCTTTTTGCCCGCGCTGCAGGTCTGCGCCTGAGCCAAGGCAGCTATGACAGCGGGGAGGTGGGGGTGGTCTTGGGTCCCTTCGGTCCTCTGGCCCTCGCGGGAGGGTACCGGCTGCTCAACGTGCGCGTGGAGGATGAACCGGATTTTGTTCGTCTGCGGCTTGACGGTCCCTACCTCTCAGTGGCCCTTGCCTTTTAGGTAGGGGGAAACGTGGTCGCCCTCCGGCGGTCAGAGCCTCGGTCCACGCCCTTGGCCCCAGGCCCTCACCACCCCTTGGCCCTGGGTTAGCCCTTGTTTTCCGGTTGCGGCGGCATGAACGCGGGGATGCCGGTGAGGAACTCACCCAGGATCAGGGTGTGCATGTCATGGGTGCCCTCGTAGGTATACACCGATTCAATGTTCATCAGGTGACGCATCACCGGGTACTCGTTGACCACGCCGTTGGCCCCGTGGATCTCCCGTGCCAGCCGAGCGCACTCCCGCGCGACCCAGCAGGAATTGCGCTTGGCCTGGGAAACCTGAACGAAGGTAGCCCGCCCCTCGTCCTTAAGCCGGCCCAGGCGCCACACCATCAGCTGTCCCTTGGTGATCTCGTTGGCCATCCACACCAAGCGCTCTTGGATGATCTGGTGACTGGCAATGGGGGCATCGCCGAACTGCTTGCGCGTTTTGGCGTACTCCAGGGCGGCATGAAAGGTGGCGAGAGCCGAGCCCAAGGCGCCCCAAGCGATTCCGTATCGGGCCTGGGTAAGGCACGAAAGGGCGCATTTCAACCCGGAAGCCCCGGGCAGTCGGTTGGATTCTGGTACCTTGCAATCGGTGAAGGCCAGTTGTGAGGTCACCGACGCACGCAGGGAGTACTTGCCCTTGTGCTCAAAGGTTTCATAGCCGGGGGTCCCCTTCTCCACGAGAAAACCGCGGATGACCCCCTCTTCGTCCTTGGCCCACACCACCGCCAGGTCGGCAATGGTGCCGTTGGTGATCCAGGCCTTTTCACCGTTGAGCACCCAGTCGTTGCCAACCCTGCGGGCGCGGGTGCGCATCCCACCGGGATTGGAGCCGAAATCTGGTTCCGTCAGGCCAAAGCAGCCAATGACCTCTCCCTTGGCCAGCTGCGGGATCCAGCGATCTTTTTGCTCCTGTGAACCCCAGGTCATGATGGGGTACATCACCAAGGCCGATTGCACGGAGACGAAGGAACGCAAACCCGAGTCGCCCCGCTCCAGCTCCTGCATCACCAGCCCGTAGGCCACGTTGGACAGCCCCGGCAAACCGTACTCGCTGAAGGTGGCGCCGAACAGGTTGAGCTCGGCCATTTCCGGTATGAGCTCGCGGGGGAAGCGCCCTTCCCAGGCCCACTCCTCAATGTTGGGCAAGATCCGCTCATCCACCCACTGGCGGACCGCATCGCGTACCATGCGTTCCTCATCCGTGTAGAGCTCTTCAACCCAGTAAAGGTCAAGGGTTTGCGTTGCCATGTCACCTCCGCAGCCCCACCTCAGGGGCACGTGAAGTATGGCACAATGTCCGAGGGGAGCAAAAGGATGTGCCCTTTCCTCGGCGGCTCCGCAGCGGCCATGGCTAGCCAAATTTGCGAGGGTTACACCTTGCTCTCGGCGGTGCAGCTCAAGCGGCTCACCGACTCCGAGATGGACCAGCTCCAGTTTGAGCTGGAAAAGCTCCTGCGCGACTTGCGCGGGCAGGTGGTGGCGGCCGATGACGTGGCGGGAAA
The DNA here is from genome assembly GCA_025060245.1 of Thermoanaerobaculum sp. Lineage (GTDB taxonomy): Bacteria > Acidobacteriota > Thermoanaerobaculia > Thermoanaerobaculales > Thermoanaerobaculaceae > Thermoanaerobaculum. The sequence goes on from JANXCP010000079.1 coordinate 2,652, forward strand.
CCAAGCGAAGAACCGCAAGATTTCGCGCCTCACCAACGCGTTACAGCAAATTCAGGTGGCCCGTCAGCAACGGGCGCGGGGGAGACTGTGAGCCGGCGAGTGGTGGTGATCACGGGGGCGGCCTCCGGGATTGGTCTGGCCTGTGTGCAAGCTTTCCTGGAACGGGGGGATCGGGTGGTGGCCCACTACCGTTCGGCGCCCAAAGGACTTGCGCCTCTGGCGCGGCAGTTTGGCGGGCAGCTGAAGATGGTGCAAGGGGATCTGGCCAGTGAACAGGGGTGCGTGGAGCTTTTTGCCCAGTTGGGGGAGGTGGATGTGCTGGTGCACAGTGCGGGCATTTGGGCTGCCGCCCCCATCCGAAGCCTGCAGGCTTCCGAGCTAGAGACCATGTTTCGGGTCAATACCTTTTCTGCCTATTTCCTGGCGCGGGAGGCGGCCTCGCGGATGGCACAGGGGTCCATGGTGTTCATTGGCTCCACAGCGGGTCAACGAGGGGAGCCGGGTCACAGTCATTACGCCGGATCCAAGGCGGCCCTTTGGGGGCTGGTGCAATCCTTGGCCCAAGAGCTGGCGCCGAACATTCGGGTGAACCTGGTGTCCCCGGGCTGGGTCCGCACCCCCATGGCGGAGCCGGCGTTGGCTGAGGCGGGTCGGGAAGCACGGATCATCGCCGGCATTCCCCTGCGGCGTATTGCCGAACCGGAGGATGTGGCGGCAGTGGTTCTGTTCTTAGCCGACCCCGCGCAGCGCCACCTCACGGGTGTGGACGTACCGGTGTCGGGGGGAGCTTTGCTCCCGCTACCCCGGGGTTAGCTTGCTCTTGCCGGAGAAGGAGGGGAGCATGGAGTTTGGCATTCCCAAGGAAACCAGACCCCAGGAACATCGCGTGTCCCTCACGCCCTCGGGCGTGGAGGCGTTGGTGCGGTCGGGCGCCAAAGTTTGGGTGGAGCGAGGCGCGGGGATTGGGGCTGGGTTTGAGGACGAGGAGTATGAACGCGTGGGGGCACGCCTGGCCTACAGTCGCCAGGAAGTCTTTTCCCGCGCCCAGGTAGTGGTTTGTGTCCATGGGCCAGCGGCCCAGGAGTACCACCTCCTGCGCCCAGGCTTGGTGGTGATGGGGTTTTGGGCGCTTCCCGCGGGGCGACCCGAGGAGGTGACGGAGCTCTTGGCCACGGGAGCGTCGGTGGTGGGGTACGAGATCATTGAGGACTCCCAGGGGCAGGCACCGGTGCTCACGTCCATGTCGGAAATCGCCGGCCGTCTCGCCGTCACCATCGGCTCCGGCCTGCTGCTCAACGTGTTTGGCGGCAAGGGCATCCTCTTTTCTGGGGTGCCTGGCGTCCCGCCGGCGAACTTTGTGGTCATCGGGGCAGGGGCTTTGGGGCGGGCGGCTGCCCAGGCGGCCTTGGGGATGGGTGCCTCAGTGGTGCTGTTGGACCGCTCGGTGGCGCATCTGCGGGAGGCAGCGCGGGCCGTGGGTCCCTCGGTGCCCACCATGCTGGCGAGCCCTGCCAACATTGAAAAGGCCATTGCCTTTGCCGACTTGGTGCTGCTAGCGGCAGCCATTCGGGGGGAGCGGGCGCCGCTCTTGATCACCCGCGACATGCTGAGGAAGATGAAACCTCGGGCGGTGCTCATGGACCTCTCCATCGACATGGGAGGGTGCGCCGAAACGTCCAGGCCCACCTATTTCCCCGATCCCGTGTACACGGTGGAGGGTGTCCGCCACTTCTGTGTGCCGAACCTTCCCTCGGTGGCTGCCCGCTCCGCCACCTTGGCGTTGACCAATACCCTGCTGCCCTTTCTCCTCAGCATCGCGCAGGCGGGCTTTGCCCAAGCGCTGCGGGTGACCCCTGAGTTGGCTGTGGGCACGTACACGTTTCAGGGCAAGTTGGTCCACCAGGGTCTTGCCCGCGTTTTCGGCTTGCCTGCAAGTGAGTTGTCTGCTCTTTTGCCCTAGGGAGGTTCCGTGCACTGGCATGAACTCTACCGACGCCGGGTCACCACCGCGGAGGAAGCGGTCAAATCCATCAAGTCGGGCGACCACGTATGGATCCATGGGGGGTGCAACAACCCGGAAGAGCTCATTCAGGCGATGGTGGGTCGCGCGGACGAGCTCGCCAACGTCACGGTGATCCATATCCTCACCTTTGGTCGCGCCGACTATGCCCATCCGAAGTACGAAGGGGTCTTTCGCCATCGTGCCCTTTTTACCGGGGCCAACGTAAGGGATGCGGTCAACGACGGCAGGGCGGACTTCGTCCCGGTGCACCTTTCGCAAATTCCCCGGCTCATCAGCACCGGTATCCTGCCCATTGACGTGGCGCTAATCCACATTTCACCCCCCGACGAGCACGGCTTTTGCTCCTTCGGGGTCGGCGTGGAGGGGACCAAGGCCGCCGCGGAGACGGCGCGAACCGTGATCGCCTTGGTCAACCGGCAGATGCCCCGGGCCCTGGGGGACGCCTTCATCCACGTGTCGCGCCTGACTCATGTGGTGGAAGTGGACCGGCCGGTCTTGGAGCTGCCCCAAGCCAAGGAAATTGGCCCCACGGCCCGCGCCATCGGCGAACATATCGCCGAGCTCATTGAGGATGGCGCCACGCTGCAGATGGGTATCGGCGAGATCCCTGATGCGGTGCTGCTGTTCTTGAAGAACAAGAAGCACTTGGGCATCCACACGGAGATGTTCTCGGATGGACTGGTGGAGTTGGTGGAATCGGGGGTGGTGACCAACGAGCGCAAGACCCTGCACCGGGGCAAGACCATTGCTTCCTTTGTCCTCGGTTCGCGGCGCACCTTTGATTTCTTGGACAACAACCCCTTTGTGGAGTTCCACCCTTCCGATTACGTGAATAACCCTTTCATCATTGCCCAAAACGCCAAGATGGTGGCGATCAACTCAGCGCTGGCGGTGGACCTCACCGGTCAAGTGTGTGCCGATTCCCTGGGTACTTCCATCTACTCGGGTTTCGGGGGCCAAGTGGACTTCATTCGTGGGGCGGCCGCTTCTCAAGGGGGTAAGCCCATCATCGCCCTCCCCTCCACCGCCAAAGGGGGCACGGTCTCCCGCATCGTGGACACGTTGGCCCCCGGCTCGGGGGTGGTGACCACCCGCGCCGACGTGCACTACGTGGTCACCGAGTTTGGTGTAGCCTCCCTGTTCGGCAAGAGCTTGCGGGAGCGGGCGTTGGAGCTCATCAACGTGGCCCATCCCGACTTTCGCGAGGAACTGCGTGCCGCCGCTCGCCGGCGTCGGCTCTTGTGAGCAGTGGGTTGTTGGGTCCTCGCCTCATCGCCTCACCCCAGCGGGTCGTTTCGCTGGTTCCTAGCCTCACGGAGGCGCTCTTCTGCCTCCAGGCCGGTCACCTCTTGGTAGGGCGTACCCGCTACTGTGTGACGCCCCCCGAGGCCACCACCGCCGCGGTAGTGGGGGGCACCAAGGACGTGGACGTGGGTGCGGTGCTGGCCCTCAAACCGCAGCTCGTGCTGGCGGCCAAGGAGGAAAACCCGCGGGGTAAGGTCACTCGGTTGGCCCAAGAGGTGCCGGTTTTTTTGGCCGACCCCCAGGGTCCTGAAGAAGTGCCGGCCCTTTGGCGGCAGCTTGGTGGCTGCCTAGGGCACGTGGAGCGGGCGGAGGTTCTGGCCCAGGAGGTGGAACAGCTCCTGGCATTGCCACCTTTGCCCGCCTTGGGCGCTGTGTACTTTGTCTGGGCGCAGCCGTGGATGGCTGCCGGGCCCGCCACCTATGTGAGCAGGTTGCTGGCGGCGGCGGGTTTTGCCAACGCCATTGCCCAGCAAAGCCGACGCTATCCGCAAGTGGGGCGCGAGCAGGTGTTGGGTGCCGCAATCCGCGTGCACTTTTACCCGGATGAGCCCTACCCCTTCTCCCTGCCAGCCGATGCGGCCCGCTGGGGGCTTCCTGTGACCCAGGCCAAGGGCGGATACCTTTTGGCCGGCCGCGTCCTCTGCTTGGCCGTTTCCGGTGCCAACTTCACCTGGTACCCATCGCGCACGGCCGAAGGGTTGCGGCAAGCCCGAGGGGTGAGACAGCACCTTGCGGCAGAGGGTTTGTGACGTGGCCGAGGCCTATCGGGTGGGCCTCGCCTCAATAACCTAAGGCGATCCCGTCCTTGCGCGACTCGGTAGCACCAAAGTACACCCCCGATTTGGGATGACGGAAGATGGCTTGGTACCCACCAAAGACTGTTCCCGGCAGCTCCACCAAGGTATGCCCCCGGCGGAGGAGCTCCCTCCGCACTTCCCAGGGAACCCCGGATTCCAGCGCCAGGCGGCCACCGTCGGCCATGGCGGTGCCCGTTGGTTCGGCGGAGCCGGTGTGGTAACAGCGCGGCGCATCCCCTGCTTCCTGAACGTTCATGCCGAAGTCCACGATGTTCACCACGATCTGCACCTGACCTTGGGGCTGCATGTCGCCCCCCATCACCCCAAAGGCCATCAGGGGACGATTTTCCTGTCCCAAAAAGGCAGGAATGATCGTGTGGAAGGGCCTTTTGCCCGGCTGCAAGGCATTGGGGTGCCCCTCCTGGAGGGAAAAGAGGGCGCCTCGATTGTGCAGCCCAAAGCCCAGCTCGGGGATCACGTAGCCGGAACCAAATCCCGTGTAGTTGGACTGAATGAGGGAAACCATCATGCCCCGCGCGTCGGCGGTGACCAGGAAAGTGGTATCCCCGTGTGACAGCTGGGGGTTCCCCGGCTCCACCTGGGCCGCCGCTCGGTTAAGGTCAATGCGCTGGGCTTGGTGGCGCGCGTAGCTCTTGGCCAAGAGAGCTTCCACAGGGACTTTGGCAAAGGCTGGGTCGGCATAAAACCGCGCGCGGTCAGCGAAGGCTAGCTTTTTCGCCTCCACCAAGAGGTGCCAAAAGTCTGGGTGATCGCGCCCTAGGGATTTGAGATCAAACTGCTCCAAGATGTTGAGCATTTGCAACACCGCCAGCCCTTGGGTATTGGGTGGCAGTTGCCACACCTGCCAGCCGCGGTAGGTGGTGGAAATGGGTTCCACCCACTCGGAACGGTGCTGGGCTAGATCCTCCAGGGCGAAAAACCCGCCGTGTTTTTGCGAGAAAGCCACGATCTGCTTGGCGATGGGCCCTTCATAGAAGCTCCTGTACCCGTCCCGGGCCAGCACCTCCAAGGTCCCTGCGAGGGCCGGGTTGGCAAACACCTCCCCTTCCTCGAGGGGGCGGCCCTGAGGGAGAAAGACTTGGGCAAAACCGGGCTTGCTGGCAAACAGTCGCGCACCTCGCTTCCACGCCCCGGCGATCACCTGCGGCACCGGCACCCCTTCCCGGGCATAGACGATGACAGCCCGAAAAAGCTCGCCCCAGGGCAACCTCCCAAAGCGGCGGTGCAGTTCTCCCCAACCGTCCACGCAACCGGGCACAGTCCAGGTGTACGGCGAGTACAGGGGTATGGTCCCATCGGGCCCCGGGGGAACTTTGTCCCTCGTCAAAGCTTTTGGAGCTCGGCCGGAGCCGTTGAGCCCGTAAAGACGTTGGCTTTCTGGGTCCCAAACCAGGGCAAAGAGGTCGCCGCCCAGTCCGCAGGAAACCGGTTCCATGAGCGCCAAAGCCGCGTTCACGGCAATGGCCGCATCCACGGCGCTCCCACCTTTTTTCAGGATGTCCACGCCAACGAGCACTGCCAGGGGGTGAGCTGCCGCCACCATGCCGTGGCGCGCCACGGTCACCGAACGGGTGGCAAAGGCTTTTCCCTCGGGTCGGTCAGCGGCCTGTGCCAAAAGGGCATGGGAAAGAACGAGCAGCAAACCTGGGATGATCCTGGGCATCGTTTCCTCCTCCCCACCTCACCCTAGCTGACCCGTTGCATCTTGCCAAGGCCTTTTTAGGGTACACTCAAGCTGTCTATGGAGCGGTCAGCCACCCTGATTCGAGGGCGGGCTTTCCTCGGGTTACTGGTTTGGGCCGTCTCAGCCACCGTCCTGGTTTTTGCCACCTTGCAGGTTGTGACTGCTGCCAAGGTCGGACGGGAGGTGGAGTTGGCCGAGCAACTCTTGCAAACCTCCGTGCAACGGCTGAACCAAGTGACCAGGTGGGTAGGCGAGGTGGTGGGGGAGGAAGGACTACCGTTGTCAGTGACCCTCCCCGCGGCTTCCGCGTCCGTGGCAGGTTTTGTGGTGGTTGATGAGGCAGGGGGCGTGCGGGCGTGGTGGCCGAAGGAACTGCAAAAGCTTGCGGAAGAGGTGAGGAGTGAGGTTGGTGGCCGTGATCTGGCCGTGCTGGGGCGGGGAGAGTGGGCGGGGAAGGGAGTGTTGGCGGTGGGATTACCTCTCGCTCGGGGGCGGGCTTTCTTGCTGCTGGAATGGCCTCGCCTTCTCGTGGAGTCAGGGTGGCCAGGTACAGGCGGAGCGGTGGTGGTGTGGATGGCAATCCCTGGCCAAGGCCGATGGGAGTTCGCCTGCGAGGCTCGAGCCATCGACGATGGGGGCTGGTTGTGCATTCCGTTTGCGCCAGAAAGCCCCTCTGCGGGCGAGGAGAGCTGGGAAGGGCGAAAGGAACTCGGCCGGGGGCTCAGCCTGGGCCGGCAGGTGCGCTTGGCGGGGCAAACCCTCAGCCTGGGCTTGTTCTTGCCCAGGGAACCGGCGAACAGTCCTGGACTTGCAGGCGCTTACCTGTTGCTCCTCTGGGTCTTGGTGGTGGCAGGGACGGTGGTGGCCTGGCGCTACGCCAAGGGTATGGAGGCCCACCTTGCCGCGAACCAACTCACCCTAGCACGGCAAGAGGCGGAGCAAACGGCCAGGGTGGCTGAGGCGCAGTGGCGCCTGCTCTTGGAAGGGGTGAAGGAGCCTTTGCTGTTCTTGCGGGGCGGGCTTGTGGCCCGTGCCAACCAGGCGGCTGCCAAACTGCTGGGCTTTGAATACCGGGGCGACGTGATTGGCCGGAGCTTTGCCGACCTGGTGGCTCCCGAGGAGCGAGATCGGGTGCAGAAGTTGCTCTCCTCGGCCGCCTCTCCTTCCTCCTTTACCACGCATTTGCAGGACGCCCGCGGACGCCGCCGCACGGTGGATGTGAGCCCCTGGGCTGTGGAGGTGGGCAACGAGGCATTTGTGGCGCTGAGCTTGGCCGATTTCACAGCTCGGGAGCGACTGGAACAATCGTTGCGCGCTGTCCTTTCCAGCGTCAATGTGGGAGTGGCCTGCCTTGATCCCAAAGGCGCGGTCGTTTGGAGCAACCGGACCCTGGGTGAAGCCCTCGGCCTTCCAGCTGAAGACTTGCAAGGTTCAAGCCTGCTTCCTTTCGTGGTGCCAGGGGATCGGCGGGCCGTGCAAAGGGCGTTTGTCAAGGCGGTACGGTTGGGCAGGTCGTCGGTGGTGGCCGGGTGCAAGTTGCGGGGTGACAGTGTGCGATCGGTGGAAGTGGTCTTCTCAACCTTTCCGGTAGCCGGAGCTCAAGGGGGGGTGGTGGTGAGCGTCCAGCCGGTGGGCCCTTGGGCGCACGGTGCCCCACCGGACGAGGTACTGGTGCCCCTCCATGAGCTGGTGGTGCACAACCTGCACCGCGCCGCCAACTTGGTTCAGGCGCCTTTGACGTCTCCACCTACAGGGCGGGGT